>NZ_JAPEPZ010000015.1 GCF_026339875.1 Streptomyces sp. NBC_01571 | reverse complement strand
GAGCAGTGCCGTGACAGCCGGTGTGCGCGAAGCTGCCGTGTTCGGTGATGGCCGGGTCCGGGGCACCGGTTCGGCCGTGGCGATGGTCACGGTGACGTTCACGGAGCTGTCCGCCCCGATGGCGGCGTCACCAGCAAACTCGCGCGGTCGCCGAGGAGCATCGGCCGCGCGGCCCGGCTCGGCGACGGCGGCGTCCCGGTACTGTCCGGCCCGTCCTGCTGACCGCTCGCCGGCCGCGTCCGGGCCGGACGGCCCACCCGCCCAATGCACAGGCCGGCCAGAGGCATCACCTGATGTCCGGCCCGGGGTGGGTGAACCCTCCGGGCGGGTGTTTACGTGTGCAGAGTGTGGAGTGTGGTGTGCGTGTGCCGGGGCAGCGGGTGGGCCGGTGGGCCGGCGACGGCGGACGTGCCGCGGTACGGACAGGGGTGTGCGGGGTGGGTGGGTAGTGGATCTGTCGCCGGGCTCGCCGCTGGGGAACCTGCTGAAGTTCCTCACCGGGATGGAGTGGCCTGATCTCGACGAGGCTGCGATGCGGCAGCGTGTGGTGGAACCGCATGTGGAGCTGCAGCGGGACCTGCGGGAGCTGCAGGACCTGATCGCGCAGGTGTCGCACTCCGTCCAGGGCGCGGTCGAGGGCTCCTGGAGCCAGGCGTACGCGGCGGCGATGGCCACGTTCGGCACGGGGGCCGGGGCGGACCGGATCAAGGCTTTGACCGACACCGCCGAGCAGCTGGCCCGGTACGGGGAGAAGACCCGGGCGGACGCGGCGTATTACAAGAACATGACCGTCATCCAGCTCAACCTGTTCCTGGTGGAGTGGTCGCTGGTCATGGCGATGGCGGTGTGGAACCCGTTCGGCGCGCTGGCCGAGCAGGCGGTGCTGCGCGCCACCTACCGGGCGATCCTGCGCAGTGTGATCTTCCGGTTCCTGGCGGGGCTGGCCGCGCAGGAGGTGCTGAACGTCGGGCTGGCGGCGGCGACCCACGAGTTCGCGAAGTGGCTGACCCAGGAGCAGGGCTACACCCTGGAGGACTCCGGCCAGCTGCTGAAACAGGCGGTGGGGTTCGGGGCGCTGCAGGGAGTGTTCAGCGCGTTCGTGCCGTTCGTGGGCGGTGCGCTGGGGGGGCTGCTGGGCAAGGCGTTCGGGCGGGACGCGGCCGCCACACTGCGGGGAGCGGTCGACGCCGCGCTGGATGCGCCGCCGCACACCGCCGCGGGCCGGGAACCGGGCAGGGCCGCGGGCCGGGAACCGGCGGCCGGAGCGGGTCCGGACGTGCGCTCCGCGGTCAGGGACTGGGGCGAGGACCTCGCCCAGCGCACCGCGCGCCTGGCGCGGGCGCTGCGCGAGGGCCGCGGTGACGGTGTCACAGCGGTGTCCATCGGTGTCGGAGACCTGTTCGAGCAGCATCTGGGCCAGTTGATGACGGCGGGTGCGGCACGGGAGCTGGGCGAGGGCTGGACACGGGCGTTCACCCGGTCCTTCGGCACCACGCACATGGAAGAGGCACTCACGGCGGCGCTGCACACCCTGCCCGCCGAGGCCGCGGTGCTGCGGGGGGTGTTCTCCCGGGACGTGGCCCGGGCATTCGCCCCCGACTTCGGCCACAAGATCACCGCGCTGGCAGGAGAGGCCGCCCTGTGGGGCGGCGCGATGAACCTGGCCGAGGGCACCTACAACGCCATCACCCTGGGCGAGTTCACCACCTCCCTGGCCACGTTCACCTCCGGCGCCCTCGGCGCCCTCCTCGGCCACGCCGGCGCCCACCTGGGCGGCAAAGCCGGCTGGAAACTGCGTTCCGCCCTCGGCCTGGGCAAACCCCCCACCGTCTCCACCACCACCACCACCACCACCACCACCACCGGCACCAGCACCAGCACCGGCACCGGCCCGGGTGCGGGTGCGGGTGCGGGTGCGGGGGGTGTGAACGCGCTGCCCGGTCCACACCATCCGCTGACACGGCCCGCCGGCACCTTCTCCTTCACCCCCCGGCGCACCACCACGACCCTCTCCCACGGCCTGCCCTCCTACTACCGCCCCGGACCCCACGAACACAAACCGGCCACAACCAAGCCGGCCGGCCTCACCGGTACACCCCCACAAGCAGACACAGACACCACCACCACCGTCACCAGCACCACCGGCACCACCACCACCGTCACCAGCACCACCGGCACCAGCACCAACGTCACCAGCACCAGCGGTGCCGGCACCAACGTCACCGGCACCGGCACCGGCACCGGCACCGGCACCGGCACCGGCACCAGCGTCACCGGTGCCGGTGAGACCACTGCCGGCCGCCACACGACCACAGACGCGCACACCGCCCCGCACACAGGTACGCAGACGGCTGGCCCGGAGGGAAGCCGGGCGACGGAAACGGCCCGCCCGCACCCGGCCGCCCCGCACCCGGCCGCCCCGCACACGGGTACGCAGACGGGTGCACGGGCAGACGCGCACACCACCCCGCAGACAGACGCGCACACCGCCCCGCGGGCGGGTGCGCGGGCGGCTGGTCCGGAGGGGGGCCGGGTGGCGGAAACGGCCGGCGTGCACCCGGCGGGCGGGCACGCCGGTCTGCCCTCGTACGCGGATGCCGTTCTCGACAGCCCGCCTTCGTATGCGGGTGCCGTTCCCGGCGGCCCGCCCTCGTCTGCGGGTGCCGACGGCGGCCGGGGCGGGGCAGGGGGTCCGTCGGCGCGGTGGGAGGAGTTCCGGCAGCAGCGGGACGCGGCGTTCCACGACCGGCTGGCCGCGGCGGAACATCTGTCGGGCGGGCGGCTGGACAGGGCGCGGGAGGAGTTCGTACGCGCGGATGTGTTCGCGGGCCGGTACCTGCCCGCCGGTGACACGGCTCACGGGCAGTTCCTGGAGGTCTACCACGCTCATGTACGGGCCCGGCTGGAGGAGCTGGCCGGGCAGACAGGCGGCCGGGTCACGCCCGCGCAGCAGCGGCAGGTGCTGGCCGAAGCGGAGACCGTGCTGCCGCGGATGTGGGAGCAGCTCTCCCAGCACCAGCGCCATGGGCAGGTGTTCGGGGAGCGGTTCGAGCGGGCGGTGGCCGACTACCGCCGCCAGGACCTGTTCGGCGGCCGCTACCTGAGCGGCGGTGACCGGGTTCACGGTGATCCCGTCCCCGCCGGGCGTGAAGGCTCCGGCCGCCGCGGGGACCTGGCCGGGCAGGAACGGCTGCCGCAAGAACCGCAGACGCGGCAAGCCCTGCCGCAGGAGCGGGTGGCAGTGGATCAGTTGCGTGAGAGGCTCGAGGCCGTACACCGGCAGGCGGTCACCGCACTCGGCCGGATCTCCGGTGGCCCGGACACGCCTGAGCACCTCCGGGCGCGTCAGGAGGCACAGGCGCTCATCGCCCGCCTGTATGAACAGCTGCCGGCACAGATCCATCACCTCGGGATGCGGGAACGGCACGTCGCGCAGGGCCTGGACGTGTTCGACGCCCTGGCCGGGCAGGTCAAGGAGACCGGAGTCGAGATCCCGGGTCCGGTGCTGCAACGGGCCCGCGCGGACCTGGCCGACGATCTGCGCACCGCGCACACCGTCCTGCGTGAACACCACGGCGACACACGCCACTTCACCGGCCACTGGCAGCAGCATCTGCAGGAAGCGACCGGCCGGCGGCTGCTGCTGGAACGTCTGGAACACGCCCGGGTCCGCCACGAACGCCTGGAACAGGCACGCGACCTCTTCCACCGTGCGGCAGACACCTTCGAGGACAGTCCCGCCCACGGAGCACCCCTGGGCGAAGCCGGACGCGAACGGCTCGCCCGCGTCTTCGACAAAGACGTCGAACACGCCGTCGACACCGACTGGTTCAGCCACCCGGCCCACACCGACTACCGCCGCCCCCACGACCCGCCGGCCCCCGCGTGCCCGCGGCCGGCGACACCACCCCGGCCCGCCCCTTCCAGGACAGCCTGGACGCCCTGCACGCCGGCCTGTCCCGGCGCATGATCCACGAAGCCGAGCGCCAGACACTCATGGAACAAGCCGGCCAGGACTTCCACACCCTGACCGGCCACCCCGACAGCCCCGCCCACCACTACCACATCGACGAACCCGCCCTGGAACGCCTCGCAGAAGAATTCCGCGAGGACACCCTGCGCGTCCACGACCGCATCCAGACCGACACCGACCCCACCCTCCCCCGCACCGACGACAACGAACTCACCGCCTGGCTCCGCCACGAAACCCGCCACGAAAACACCTTCCACCACACCCTCACCACCGCACGCACCACCCCCCCACCCACACCCCGCCCCACCACCACCCCCGCCGGCACACCGGACAACCCCCGCCCCACCACGGACAACGACCCCACCAGCACACCGGACAACCCCCGCCCCACCACGGAAAGCGACCCCACCACAAACACAGGCACCCGTCCCGCCACCGACCCGGCCCGCACCCCCGCACCCCCCCTGCCCACCACCTCCCACCCCCCCCTGCCCACCACCTCCCACCCCCCCCTGCCCACCACCTCCCACCCCGCCCTGACCACGCAACGGACCACGCAACGGACCGCGGACCGGACCACGCAACGGGCCACGGAACGGACCACGCAACCAACCACGGACCGGACCACGGACCAGACCACGGACCAGACCACGGACGGGACCGCGGACGGGACTGCGCAACGGACCACGGACCAGGCCGCGGAACGGACCGCGGACCAGGCCGCGGACGGGACCGCGGACGGGGCCGCGGACGGGGCCGCGGACGGGGCCGCGGAGCCAACGACGGAGCGGACCGCGGAAGGGACGGGGCAGCGGCCCCCGCGGGCGGACGCCAGGGACACCCGCAGGACCGGGACCGCCGACCACACAACCGGCGCGGCCGGGGACGGGACCCGGCAGGCGACGGCCACACCGTCCCAGGACCACCCGGCCGACCATGCCGCCGAGGACGCCTACGCCGTCATGGCCGGCACACCCACCAGAACCCAGTCACAAGCCCAGGCCCCCCACCCCACCCCCTCCACCCGAAACAACACGGCCGAGTCAGGCACGACCCGGACCGGCACGGCCGAGTCAGGCACGACCCGGACCGGCACGGCCGA
>NZ_JAPEPZ010000014.1 GCF_026339875.1 Streptomyces sp. NBC_01571 | reverse complement strand
GACGCGACGCGGTGCCGCTACGCGGCACTTCCCGCGCTCCGCGCGGAGCCGGAACTCCGTTCCGGCCGGCCCTATCGCTCCGCGATACGGCGGGTCCGGCTCCCGCCGGGACCCATCCGGTACCGGCCTGCTCCGCAGTCCAGTACCGGACCTGACGGACCCTCCGGGCCCGCCAGGAAAGACGCAGCAGCGAGGGGAGGGGGCGCAGGGGTGCACCGCCTGACGGATGGTCACTCCCGGTAAGGTTCGATCGGTTCCGGTCAACCCGCGTGCGTCACTTCTCAGGCTGGCTTGGTTCTGGGATGACGGCTAGGCACCTCTCACCCTCCAGTGTCTGGATTGAGGAAGTCGTCATTTTGGGTACTGGATGAATTCTGGAGTCAAGACTCACCATCATTCCATCCTCCAATAATTGGACTCACTGTGACTCAGGTGGAATTACGTCCGCATCAGGATGGGCCTATTTAAAACGTCGCTCACATTCTCAGTGTTCCCCCGGAAAAGTGTCCCTCCGTGCAGCTTGCGGACATATGTAATTACCGGCTCCGGTAAATCTTCAGCGCTTTATACCGATGGCATGTCGGAAACTGTAAACAGTCCGGCCATGAGGAAGGGCGGGAATATCCATATCGTCTACAGTGCGATGGGCGACGGTGTAGTGAGCTCGCCGTATTCCAGCTCTCGCCAGGGCTTCCTGGCAACGGGGGCACGGCTGCGCCATCAAGGGAAAACCCTCACGGTTGACGCGCGCAACGAATATCTCAGCACCTGGGGTCATCGTTCTCACTTTGCGCAGCACGACCTCTTCGGCATGAAACGTAGCGTGGCGTAGGTCGATCCTCGGGTTGTTGCGCCGCAGATTCGGCCCGGCGGCCAGTACTCGGTTGCCGACTGCCAATACCGCGCCCACCCGGTAGCGGCACGTCGAGCGCAATGCCTGCCGGATCGCCAAGTCCATCAACGTCACTGCCCGCCTCCCCTTCTGCACGTGATCACGCGACCCCATCATGGTTGACGCATGGTTGTGGCCGGGCAGCCAGGGGCGAGTAACGGGGTGTGAGCTGCGAACCGTGAACGCGTTCGCGGGGGGTGGCGGTCCTGCCAGTGGGGCGACTTCTACTGACGGGCGAGGCCGGCCGGGTCGATGTCCACCGGGAACGGCGCAGCGATGTGGGTGGTGGTGCCGGCGAGAGCGGTGAGGGTTTCGATGTACCGGCCGCCCTGCAGTTCGCTGACGATCAGGCGCGGGGCGGGGTCGAACTCCATGCGCCAGAAGGAGACGAGCTCGATGACGAGCTGCACCGCGTCCGCGTCCACGCTGACGGTGTCCTCGGCGGTCGCGCCGGCGTCGGTGACCACTAGGTCGGGGACGACCAGGCCGGACGGCAGGGTGACGTTGATGGCTTCGAAAACTTCCACAGGGGCGCCGGCCGCGCGGGCCGCGGCGTCGAGGATGACGTGCAGCCGGAAGGACGCCCGCTGGTGGCGGACTCCGGGAGCGGGCGACATCACCAGGGGCAGGGGCTTGAACTTGCGGTCCATCGTCTTGTTGCCCGGGCGACTCTCCCAGCAGCTCATAGCGGGTCGTACGGTCCTCGGGCAGCGCCAGGACATCGGCGATACTCCAGGGCCCGGTGTGATCCGTGGCAACGCTCACCTGCTCCACCTCCTTCAAATGCGTGCGGTACTTCCCCAGCATGGCTCGGCGCACCGTCGCCTATCCAGCTGTCTGAACACGTGGAACCGGCGTCTGTGGGCGGATGCGCTGGTGGCGGGGCGACCGAGGCATTCGGCGTGGCGCCAACAACCGTCTCACATCAGGCGGAAAGGTCTTCGCTGTACTCCTGGGTTTCTACCGCCTGCTCGCTGTGGACTTGTCCGAGGAGAACGGAGCACCGTGCCAGCAGCTGGTCGTAGGTCATGACCGTGATGCCATGCATTCTGCTGTTCAGGCCGTGCAGCGCTTTGATCTTGGGTTGGTCCCATGTGTGAGAACGGCCGATCACAACGACGGCTCGGGGGTGGTAGGCGATGATTTCTGTGTGGTCGGGCTGAATTCCATGTTCTGCCGCCCGATGAAAAGTATCAAGGTATCTATGGCATTGGCCGATCGCTTTGGAAGTCTGTGAGGCCCAGTACCAGTTTTTGTGCGTGTTGTCGTAGCTCAGGACTTCCATGTCGGGGCGCTTCAATTCGAAGATGTCGCGAAACCCGCTGGCCGTGGACTTCATGAGCAGATCCACTTGGTCGCCGATCCCGATGGTTCTCCAGCTGTCGCGTGCCACGTAGGCGTTGCCGAACGCCCAGGAGTGCTTGTCACACCATTTCTGGTAGACATCCTCACGCGTCACGCTGTCATCCAAGTTTTCGCGCAACTCAGTGATGGCCGCGCGTAGTTCCCCGATACGAACGACGGCAGAGAACGCGGATGCCAGCGATTCGGGGTTAACGTGCTGGGCCACTCTGCGCGCGAACCTGTGACTGTCGAGCGCCCCGCCCACCGCACGGACTGCGTCGTCCGAGGACTCAACGGTGTGCGCCAGCTCGTCGGCCCGCAGGACGAGGTACTGGCCGTCCTCCTCCTGCCCAGCCACCGCCAAGGCCTGCACTATGCACTGTTTGAGCTGTCGAAGGTCTGAGTCGTTCAGCGTTATTTCACACTTCTCCCCGGACCGCTTGTCCACCCGGATGAGCTTCATGGACAGCTCGTTCTCGGAGCTCCGGTGGAGGATGAAATACGGGACGGCCTCGATAGAGACCTGGCTCGTGTCCCTGATGGTGATGCGGTCTGCGTACGACAGGGCGCCCGACGCTGCAGGCCGTCGATCGAAGTAGATGGGGCCGTCCTGATCCATGGTCATATCGTGAGCCAAACCGTCACTCGCTGCTCAGGGTTTCGCAAAAGTGACACACGCACAGAACTACCCCTGGCGCCTACAGCACTCGTCCCTGACCAGGGCACCGGCGATGGCCGGGGCGCGAGGAAGGGCCAGCACGCGCGTGCTGGCCCTTCCTCGCGCCCGTCGGCCCCAAGTGTCCGCTGCCGACGCTCGTGGAGCCGTATCAGGCTGCGAAGCCGACGTTGGTGACGTATTCGTACTGGCCCCACTGTGAGCCGAGGTCGATGACCTGCTCCACCCACGCGTCGTCCAGCTCCTGCTCCGCGCCGGCCGCCCACGCGGTGACGATGCGGTCCCAGTTGCGGACGTTCATGTGCCGCATGCCGACCTCGCGCTGGCGCGGCTGTGTGACCTGGGACTGGTTGAGCGGGTGGATTTCCACCCGGGTCCCGCGGCCGTCCTGGTTGAGGCGGGCGAGGAGGTAGCGGGCGACGTTCTCGCGCCTCGTGGCGTGGTAGACCTGCTCGATCTTCTCCAGCGTCGCGCGGCGCGGCGTGACGCTTCCGTCGCGCCAGTCCCGCAGCTGCGCCTTGCTGGGGGTGAAGCCGAGGGCGGCCGCGGCGGCGCGGGCGTGGGCAGTGCGCGTCAGGTACGTGAGGCGGGCGTTCAGCCCGCGCCGGGCCGTGATCGGGGTGGCGATGTAGCCGGCGAGGCTGTCCAGCTGCCGGGCGACGGCCTCGTGGCCCTTGACGCCTTGGGCCCCGTATTTCCCGAACTCGATGTTGCGCTCAGGCATGGTCTCCGGTCCTCAAAGTCTGCGGATCACTGTACGGGCTTGTGGAGGCCGATGGGCCGCCCCGGCGGGGGAATTGACGCCGGGGCGGGTGATCGGCTTCAGGAGGGGCCGTCAGGGGCGTTCTCGGACGGCTGGGGATCACTGCCGACGGTGTAGGTGTCCTTGACCTTCACCTCGGTGACGCCGCGGCCCTCCGGGAAGACGGCCCGCCAGTCGCCGATGACGTGCAGTTCGTCGGTGCCCATCGCGCGGACCACCATCAGACCCTCGTCGTAGGCCTTGAACGCTTTCGTCCAGAGGTTGGCGAACGCTTGCGCCCGGATCAGGTGCATCCAGTCGGTGCGGTAGAGCGCGCGGTTGTAGTTCGACTCCCCCAGCGTGGACACGAACTTGGAGTACATCGCCTTCACGTACTCCAGCGTCACCGCGTCGTCGTCGGCGATCGCCCGGTCGCGGGCGTCCTTGAGCGCGATGCGGAACTTCTCCAGCAAGCCCTCCGTCGCCCCGGACGTCCACGACTCGTGGATCTCCGGCGGGTCGCACAGCCCGTACTTCGGCCCCGACACCCGCAGCAGCAGGCGCAGCGTCGGCTCGGTCACCCACAGCGGGCCGGGTTCGTCTCGCTGGCCGACCGGGTTGGGCAGGACCGCGCCGTGCTCCCAGACCGGCGGGGTGATCAGGTGCAGGCCGGAGCGCTTCCTGTCGTGGTGCTTGCCCTCGCTGTGTTCGAGCTGTCCGAGCGGCAGGTGGGTCTTGAGGGCGGACAGGTAGGCACCGTTGATGTCCAGCGCGGTCACCTCGTGCTGGCCGGCCGGGAGTTCGGCCCGTGTCCATTTGGGTCGGGCCTCCCAGACCTGGTCGGCGCCGCGTGCGGTCTGCTTGCGCAGGATGTCCGGCAGCCACGGGTGCGCGACGATGTCGTAGCGGCCGCCCTTGCGGGTGTGGTCGAGCAAGGCCATCGCGTCCGGGATCGCCCGTTTCACCAGAGCGGCCGTCGCTGCCTCCACGTCACCGCCGTGTTCTTCGAGCGCGGCGGCCACGGCGGATCCGACCGGGTCGGGGATGTCCGTGGTGGCCTGCACGCGGCGGCCTACCGGCGCAACCTTCACCCCGCGGCCGCCACCGCGTCCGCCCTGCCGTCCGCTGCGCGCGGGCTGCGCCGGCCGCTGCGGCGGCTCAGCCCGGCCCTCCCGGACCGGCTTCGAGTCCGCGGCCTGCCCGGGCGCGGCAAGGTCTGCCTCCGGCGCGGCCGCGGCGGGTGCGGGTGCGGTGGCTGCGCAGTCGGCGGGGTCGAGGTGCTGAGCGAATCCTTCGACCTGGTGGCGGGCCGGCTGCCCGCACAGCACGCACGCCTGTGGCACCGGCAGCTCGTCGACGTCGTCCAGGATGTCGGGCTGGCCGGCTCCTGACGGCTCCTGCGCTGGGGCGTCGTCGGGCGCGGCCGTGGTCGCTGCGGCGGCGTTCAGCTTGGCGGCGGCTCCCTCGAGGAAGTACGCGTACTTCTCCCGCAGCTCACCGCCCGGCTCCCGGCCGGCTTCCCATCCCCCGACCGTGGACGCGCTGACACCCAGCGCGGCCGCCAGCTGGGCACGCGAGAGGTGGAGGTCCTCGCGCAGCCGCCGGCGCTCCTCAGCGGGCGGCAACGGCGCCCGGTCGGGCGAGGCTGCGGCGAGCAGGGCGTCGATCGCGGTGCGGTCCGTCATCGTCTGTCCTTCCCGGCCGGTCACGTCTGGGCCATGTCGACGAAGCGGCTGTAGTGCATCTGTGCGGCTGCGGAGACGGTCGCCCGGGGGCCGAACCGGTTTTTCTCGATCACGAGGTCGACTTCGCCGGCGCGGGGGGATTCGGGTTCGTCCAGGTCGGGGCGCTCGATCTTGATCACCACGGAGGCGTCGTTCTTGATGGCCCTGGACTCGCGCATCATGCCGTCCTCGTTGAGCTGTGAGAGGGCGATGACGTGGCATTCAAGCTGCACGGACAGGTTTTTGAGTCCGCGTGAGACGGCGGCGACGGCCTGTTCCCGGGTGATGCTGCGGGCCGTTTCGATCTCCACGAGCTGGAGGTAGTCCACGACCAGGATGTCCAGGCCGTCGGAGCGGACGCAGGCGCGGGCCGCGGATTCGATGTCGCGCAGAGCGGCGCTGTCGGGCCGGTACACGCGCAGCGGCAGTGTCCTGAACAGCTCCCGTCCAAGGCGTTCGATCACCTTCCAGCCTTCGGGGCTCAGGCCGCCCTGCTGGGTGAGGTGGTGCAGGGCCAGCCTGCCTTCGGCGGCGGCGATCTTCTGCATCAGTTCGGTGCTGCTCATCTCCAGCGAGGAGAACATCACCTGGGCGCCGGTTTTGGCGGCCGCGACGGCGGCGTTGAGGGCCAGGGTCGACTTTCCGACGCCGGATGCGGCGGCGATCACGGTCACGTTCCCCGGGCGCATTCCGCAGGTCACCGCGTCCAGGTCGCTGATGCCGTAGGACAAGCCGATCTTCCGGCCTTCCTGGATCTCCTCCAGTTCGGCCACGAAGTCCAGGTACAGGTCATCGACAACGGGCGGCGCGGCGTTCAGGCCCGGCATGCCGGCCACGATCGCGGTGAACTCCCGCTCGACAAGGCTGCGGACGTCGTCCTCGCTGCCTTCCTCGCTGTAGGCGTACTGCAGGACCTTCTGAGCCGACTCGATCGCCGCACGCCGATAGGCCTTGGCCCGGACGATCTCCGCGTAGTGGGCGCCGTTCGCGACGGTGGGGACGGCCTCGACGCAGGCGTGCAGGTACCCGGCTCCGCCGGCCTTGGACAGTTCCCCGCGCTCGGTGAGCTGTGCGGCGACCGTGACGGGGTCCACCACGTCGCCTTTCTGGTGCAGATCGCAGATGGCGCGGTGGATCGTCGTGTGGGCGGGCCGGTAGTACTCCCCGGCGGTGATGCCCGTTTCCAGGGTCTCTGCGAAGTAGCGTCCCGCGGCGCCGGTGCTGGACATCAGGGTGCCAAGGACGGCCTGCTCGGCTTCGAGATTGTGCGGGGGCGTGCGCAGGACCTGGCGGTCCTGGACGACACCTCCGCGTTCGGGGGTGGCGTCGGGTGCGGAGCGGCTTTGTGCGGGAAGGTCCCGGGTGCTGGACACTGTGGATCTCCTGTTCGCGTGCATCGGGCAGGGGATACGGGTCGGACCGTTGCCTCGGTCCGGCCCGTCATGCGTCAGGCCGTGATGCAGGGAATGCAGCGATTCCCTGCCCGGTAGTTCGGGTGCTTGGGGCACATCCCGTCTGACGTCGCGCCCGGCGGCCGTGCGGTTTCCGCTTCGGCCGCTACCACTGCGTAGCGGGGCAGGTTCGGGATCCGGTCGCTGGCCAGCAGCCGGTACGGATTGCTGATGTTGCGCGGGTTCTTCGTGAGCTGCCGCATGAGCAGCGTCCGGTCAACCGCATGGATGGTCGGCCAGCCCTGTACAGCCATCGCCTCAAGCAGCTTCGGCGCCAGCCTGCCCGCGTTCAACCGGCCCTGAGTCCAGGGGTCCGGCAGCAGTTCCAGCACATCCGCAGCAACGCGCAGATCTTCCGTAGAGGAGTCAGCCCCCTCCCCCTCCTCCCGTGGTGAGGGCAACCCCGTGAGACCCGCGGGGTTCGTGAGGGGGTAGGGGGAGGAGGTAGTTACCTCCTCCGGGGGGTGTGGGGGGGATCCGGCATTGCCGGAAGTGGTTCTGACCTGCGGCGATGCCGGTGCGGCTTTACCGGATCCGGCATTGCCGGATCCGGCAATGCCGGAAGTGGTTCTGACCTGCGGCGATGACTCATTTGAGGCCATTTGGGTTACTCCACTTCCGGCAATGCCGGATCCGGCAATGCCGGAAGTGGAGTTGACCTGCGGAAACACCGGTGAGTCGGAGGATTCGGACCACTTCGGCGCATCCGGGTTCCAGGACGGCCAGTCATAGAACTCGTAGGTGATTCCGGTCATCTGTCCGCGTTCATTCCGCGGTTCGATCCGCCGGATGTAGCCCTTCTCCTGCAGCCGCGTGAACGAGTCGTAGACCGCGTCCCGGCCCACCAGCCGGGAACCGTTGCCCGACACCACACCGAGCTCCCTGAGGCGTTCCAGCACGGTCTGGGGGGTTACCCGCAGCGGTCCCGCGTCGGGGCCCTGGCGGGTCTGTTCGGCCAGCATGAACATCAGCTGGATGACGACCTTGGAGTCCAGCGGCACAGTCAGCGCGTAGGGGCCGAACTCCATGTGAGCGTGGACATGGACACCAGCCACCGGACCCCGGTAGGTGATGGCGCCCGTCTCGTTGACCTGCTCGACAGCTGCGGTCACAGCGCACCATCCGCTGCCGGCGCAACAAGACGCTCAGCGAGCAGGAAGTCCACGGCCTGGCGCACTTCCTCCACCATCAGCGGCGACTCGCCATCGCTGCTCAGCACGCCCAAGCCGGTGAGCGTGGACCAGATCGATTCCGCGGTGCGCGGCCCTCCCGCCCTCTCACGGTGGCGCCAGTGCAGGAGCACCATCATGCGCAGCGGGACCGGAGAGCACAGCAGAAACTCGGGGTACGTGATCCTGATGCCATCCGGCTCGTCAGGCTCATCCGCCCGGACAAAGACGGCATTCTCAAAGTCGTCCGGCAAAGCGGACCCGGACGAGTCGAGCGGGTTGTGCTGGCTGTGCAACTGGGTCATCTCCCCAGGTAGGGGAGCCGCGACCAGCGCGTGTGACCTAGCAGAACCCTGGAGTAGTGGCGTTGCGCAATCTGTTGCGCATACTCTGGGTATAGGTGACCACGCGGGCCCACGGGCCCACGGGCATCACCCGGCAGACGAGGTCACCTCGCTGCTCACGACTCAAGAGCTTTGTCAGGGCTGAGTCGAACGCTGGGAAGCGGTCTTTCCGTTGTGGCGACGGAGGGGCCGCTTCGGCGTTTCACAGAGGTTTTGGGCGGTGTCAGTCCCGGTGGCTGCCCTCCAGCTTCGAGGCGAGTCCGGCAAGGAGCCGAGCGTACGTCTGCCGATGAGGCTGTCGAGGTTCCGCCCGACCGGTCTCCCATCGGGCAACCTGGACTCGATGCACACCGAGGGCTTCGGCCACTTCGGCCTGCGTCAGATTTCCGGCTAGCCGCAGTCGAGCCCTCTCTGCAGGAGCTGGAAGAGCAACGGCCCGGTTCAGCAAGGACTCAACAGGCGCGGGAAGGTCCTGTGTGGTAGACATACGCCTCCCTTCAGTGGCTAGCATCCTGAACGCTACACGAAAGCGATCGGCTGTAGGTGACAGCGCAGCATTTGACTCCGTGTCAGACGATGCAACAGATCACGCTGTGCGATCTTTCGGGGCGTAGCGGACGAGGACGACGTCGTCGATCGCCCGGATCTCCAGCACCTTCATCCGAGCGGTCGATCCGCCCGGGTATTCGGCGGCGCCAAGGAAGCGCGCCGCTTCCGGCTGACCCACCAGTAGAGGGGCGATGGCCAGGTGCACTTCGTCGGCGAGGTCCTGCGCCATGAGCTGGGTGTGGATTGTGCCGCCGCCCTCCACCATCAGCTGCTTGATGCCGCGACGTCCGAGCTCATCGAGGGCCAGCCCCCAGTCCAGGTCCGGCCCGACGCTGACGACGTCGGCAAGGTCTCCGAGCGTGGCGCGAGCCTTTTCTACTGCGTCGTCCACGGTGATGACCAACTTGTCGCCGCCGTGGTGCCAGAAGTTGAGGTCGGCCGACAGGTCGCCGGTGCGCGTCACCGTGACCTTGAGCGGGTAGGCCGGCTTGCCATCAGCGACGCGCTGAGCGCGGCGTTCTTCACTGTTGACCAGGAGGCGCGGGTTGTCCTTCCTCATGGTCGTCGCGCCGATCAGGATGGCGTCGGACTCTGCGCGGACCTGGTCAACGCGATCGAAGTCGGGGGCATTGGACAGACGTAGCCGCTCGGGACTGGCGTCGTCCAGGTAGCCGTCGACGGACATGGCAGCGGAGAGGATGACATATGGACGCGTGTTCATAGGTGGTGTGATCCGATCTGCTCAGAATTCGTGGGCGAGTAGGCCGTCGAAGTGCGCGCGAAACTCAGCGACTTCGGGCTGGCGTTGCCAAGGCACCAGCGCTTTGTCGAGACGTGTGAGCTCACGAACGATCCGGCCGGAGCCCGTGTCGTTGGCTACGGTCAGAGCCTGGATACCGACCGCGGCGGCTTCCTCGGGGGCGCCAGCCCCGGCGTGAGCAACAGCGGCCCGAGCCATGTAGACACCTCGGTCGCGGTGGTAGCCGTCCGGTAGTGCCTTGATAGCGCTGGTGAAGACCTCTGCGGCCTGTGAGTGTTTGCCCAGGACCTCCAGGCTCTGCGCTCGGTGCACCTCGACGTACTGCTCGTTCAGCCAGACGCCCCACGGGGTTGCGTCGCCGGAGACGCGATCGAGGGCGTTGCGGACGTCATCGATGGCACGCTCACTGTCGGCCGACTCGCCGCGCAACGCGTGACCATACGATTCGTACGTTCGAGCGACGGCGGCCAATCGGCTGCGGGGACGTGCCATGCGCTGGGCAGCTTCGGCGAGGTCGACCACGTCGACCAGGTCGCGCATCTCACCAGCGAGCTGCGCCTTGCGGGCCATCACGTACGAGGTCAGGTCGATGTCCCCGACGGTGTGGCTCCACTGGAACGCTCGATCGAGCCAGAACTGTGCGCTGTCGAAGTCACCCAAATCCTGGTATAGCCAGGAGGCGAATTCCGCGTACTGAGTCTGGAGCTCCATGAGGGCGTGGCGGTCTATGCCCTTTGCGTCTTGGCGCAGACGCTTGATGTCCTCAATGTGCTGGCGTGCGGCAGCGATGGCACGGCTAGGCCCTAGGAGATTGTCGTTGTCGATCAGCAGACGGCGCGCGCGCTGGAAGTGTTCCACCGGCGTGCCGCTGTAGGCGGCAGCCGACCGTGCAGGCCGCGTCAGGCTCGGAAGGGAACTGGCGGCTGCTGGTGTCGCCCCGCCCAGTGCAGCAGCCGCACCGAGCCCCATCCCGCCGCGCAGCATCGCGCGTCGATCCAGCGCCACGAAAACCACCGATCCATCCCGTAGACGAGCGGGGACAAAGATCCCCTCATCGTCCGACGTTGCCTGTTGGGATGCGGCCATGGCCAGGTCCACCGATGATTCGGACACATGGAGTCCGGAAACGGACACATGGCTCTGCGGGGAATCATCCGAGTCGATGCGCTCCCATAAATCGATCAGCAGGCCGTGAGCGTTGAGGACACGGTCTAACTGCTCCACCTCGGAGCGATACTTGGGTGCGCGCTTCGCGTTCTCCCATTTCCACAGCTTGGAGTATGAGCAGAAGGTGGCTTCCGCAAGGCCACGCAAGCTGAGGCCACGCCGCTCGCGCAGGTCCCGAGCCGTGTACCCGAAGCGATCCAGCGGCGATGCCTCCGGGGTCAGAACGTTCGGCTTCTGCCCCACGCTGATCCCCCTCCATGTCTCCTATGGGTGTGTCCAGTTGCTGGACACATGTCATACCTAGAACTAACTCCATGGTCGGGCCTACAACTTTGCTAATGAAGTTGAACCTGCCAAGGAGGGATGAGCATGCACAACGAGACGCGAGGAAGGATGTCAGCCGCTTCGTCCCTTCTCGATTCGTTCGAGTCGGGCGGCGAGGTCGGCGACCTGTTCCTCAAGTGCCCTGAGTGCGAGCGCAGTGGAGTCCTCACTGGTCTCAACGGCCGTGTCCGTGACGAAGGAACCGCGCCCCTGGTGCGAGTAGATGAGCCCACCCACGCGCAGCTCGGCCAGAGCCCGCTGGACGGTGCCGGCCGCGACGCCATACTCCTCTGCCAGCTCCCGTGTGCTCGGCAGCTTTGTTCCGGCAGTCCAGCGACCGGAGCGAATCTTGTCGCGGACATCCTGAACGATTCGCTGGTAGGGCTGCACAGCCTCGTTGCTCATGAGCGACATCGTAGGTCGACCCCTTCGTCTTAGCTAGCTTCCATAGCTTCCTCAACCAGGCGCTTGACAGAACCCGTACTGTATCAGCTAAGTTAGCCATGTCGATTAGGTGGGCTGGTCTTCGGATCTGACTCCCCCACGCGGAACCGCCCCTGTGGGCGGCGCCGGATGAGGGAGCCGGACACGGTCCCCCAGTACCACCGCAAAACAGCAGGTGTCGCCTCTTCGGAGGCG
>NZ_JAPEPZ010000013.1 GCF_026339875.1 Streptomyces sp. NBC_01571 | reverse complement strand
ACCTCCGAAGAAGCGGTGACACCTGCTGTTGTGCGTGGGCTGGAGGTCCCCGAGCTGACAAGCACCACCAGCTACGCCCTGCATCCGGCTACTCACCGCCTGCTGGGCAACTCGATTAGAACTCCGCTATCCCCCTCAGGTCAACCTGTCTAGCTAAGACCTTTCGGACACCATGTCTGACCTGCACTTTCTTGAGCAATATTAAAGGAGGTCGATTCTCGGCTTTCATGACACAACTAGTCATGCCATGCTGTGCGCACACCGGGTAGCGAGATCCGCTAGCCGCACGATGCGTAGAGAGGGGGAGCGGTGGCCACCAAGCAGAAGGAGCCGGGAAAAGTTGAGCGGATCGCATCCGAGATCCGAGACAAGATCGCGCGGGGCGTACTAGCACCTGGATCGCGCCTGCCTGGGGTGCCTCAGCTCCAGAAGGAACACGGCATCGCCTACCAGACCGCCCGTGACATCTACGGCCTGCTCGAAGGCGAGGGACTGCTCTTCTCTAAGCAGGGAAAAGGCACCTACGTCTCACTGGTGCTAGGCAAGATCGTGAGCGAGCGAAACAGGCGCTACCTCCCGTCGTTGCGGGAGGCCGGCGGGGCGGTCGGCGCTTTTGAGGCCGAGATGAGAGCGATGGGTTTCGAGCCGCGCCCGGTGATCCTCACCATCGCTAGGGATGTGCCTCCGCGGAAGGTGGCGGAGGTTTTCGGGATGCATCACCGCGCGAAGACCCTCAAACGTGAGCGGATCATGCCAGTTGGACTGCCAGGCAATGAGGAGACCGAAGAGGTTGTACAGGTTGCCACCAGCTGGTTTCCGCAGGATGTAGCAGACGCCTGCCCGGTGCTCGCCGAGAGCAAAACGGGCACGGGAGGCAGTAAGTCCCGCATGGCCGAAGCGGGGTTCAGGCAGGTCCGGCTACGGGAGGAGATCGAGGTCAGATCTCCAACCGCAGCCGAGGCAAAGGCCCTGGGCATCCCCGTCGAGCAAGCGGTCATGGAGATCACGCACAAGGGGCTGACCGATGAGGGGCGAGTGGTTGAGATCGGCCTCCACGTTCTGCCTCGTGCGAAGTGGAGATTGGCGTACGAGTGGGTAATCGACGCGCCAGCACCGCCTGACTCCAGCTCACCAAACCCTCGCTGAACGAACCCCATTGAAGATCACTAAAGTCAACTATTAGGAGTACTAGCCAGATGGCCACCAGCATCGAGAGCACCGGCGCAATCCTGCGTGACGCCCGCACCCGGTACACCACCGCCCAGCGTGAAGAAAACGGCGCCCGTGGCGCATTCGACGCCGAGCTGCAGCGCACTGGCCGGACACCGCGCTCCGAGGTCTCCGTCAGCCGCGCCGCCGCGCCGGCCGACGTAGCGGAGTTGCTGGGCGCTGATGGCGACGTCGTCGTGCGCTCGCGCCAGATGTTCGATGGAGACCGCCTCGTTCAGCTCGCCACCACCTACATTCCGGTTGACGTAGCTGAAGCTGCTGGCATCGAGCAGGTGGACACGGGCGTGGGCGGCATCATCAGCCGCATGAAGGAAGCCGGGTTTGATCAGGGAGAGGCCGCAACCGAAGACGTCTCGCTGCGTCCGGCGAGCGAGGATGAAGCGACGCGTCTCGGTCTCCCTAGCGGGTCGGATGTACTGACTATCACCCACATCGGGCGCACGACCGAGGGCCGCGTGGTGGAGGTGACTCAGCACGTTCTCGGGAAGGGCTGGACGCTGCGCTTCTCCGTCCCGCTCGTCTAAATCAATCCGCACCGGTCGGTGGATCGCCGACGCCGACCGGTGCGCGCGCCCGTAGCACCTGGAGGCTAGGCATGACCCCCGAACGACGCCTGACCAGCCACGAATTGGTGCAGGAGCTACATGACGTCCTGAACGTGCCCGGTGGATGGATTCGCGCAGCCGCGGATTCCGAAGAGCCAACCGCTACGCCTGCGGAATGGACGCTGGAGTCGGTAGTCGCGCAGCTCTGGAAGCTCGCCCGGGCGACCTCCACACCTGACCGTGTCGCCGATCGCCTCACGAAGGCGGCCGAAGAGGCGGACGCTGCACTCATTTCAGAAGGTGTGGCTCAGTACGGACATTTGGGGGCTGCGTACGCCTACGCCCTTCAAGCGCGGCAGGTATCCCGCTAAAGGATCGCCCTGAAGTGGGCGGGTGAGCCTCTCCAATGACACGCCATCAAGTACGCCAACGCGAGTAGCAAAACATGTACAGTTTTGGATCTACGTGTAAGGGGGAGTAGTGACCGATCTAGCCAACGCAGTCGACACGCTACTCAGTCGGCCAGCCGACACACTGCCCTCTCCTGAGGTGCGGTCCAGGCTGCGAAAAGCATCCGGCCTCACGCAGGAGGAAGTCGCCCAAGCGTTCGGTGTGCATCGCCTGGCTTTCCTTCGTTGGGAGAACGGGCAGTCGATGCCGCGCCGACGCCATCGCGATGCGTACCTACGTCTCCTGCAAGGGTGGGCCACTAAGTATCCCGAGGCAGCCCAAGGCGTGCTCGCAGAGGCGGTCTGAGATGCGCAGTTTCAGCAAGCCCCCCTAAAACGCGAAGGGCCCCGTCGCCACAACGGGACCCTTCCTAGCGTTCGACTCGCGCACCCTACGAAAAGTCCCGAGTCGTGAGCAGCGAGGTGACCTCGTCTGCCGGGTGATGCCCGTGGGCTCTAGAGCCCGCGTGGTCACCTATACCCAGAGTATGCGCAGGAATCTGCGCGCCGCCACTACTCCGGGCAGGTGGATAGGTCACAGCGCCCTTCGCGGCTCCCCTGACCTGGGGAGATGACCCCTTGCACAGCCAGCAACACCCTCATACTGAAACGTCTGTCGCCGCCGCGCCCGTGGATGAGACCGGGCGGATCGTGGCAGCGAAAGCTCCCGCGAGCGGCGTATCGGTTCCGCGACACCTGGGCGTCGGACACGACCTGGTGCACGCCCTCGACTACGTCGTTCTGCTCCAGGTGATGTTCAACCTGGCATCCGGACTGGACTCCGACCCGCGCAGCGTGTGGAAGCAGCTCCAGGATCGCGGCATCCGATCGGCCAAGGACGCCAAGCGCCTGGTCGGCAGAGATGCCGTCTACGACGCATTCGCCCGGCTGATCGCGTCCGGGTACCTGCGGCGCGTCCAGCTTCCGCATCCGAAACTTCCCGGACGCATGGGCCCGGTCGTCTACGAGTTCTTCGACAACCCTGCCTGGAATCCGGATTGGTCGCCGGCCTCTGCCAGCGAAAATCACGAGACCGTAAAACCGCAGGTCGCAACGCTTCCCGGAACGCCGGATCCGTTGTTCCCGGAAGCTGGTAAAACCGCAGGTCGCAACGCTTCCCGGAACGCCGGATCCGTTGTTCCCGGATCCGGCGTTCCGGGAAGCGTCAAGCGTCGCGTTCCTGCAGGTCAGAACGCATCCGGCGTTCCGGGAAGCGGAATCGGCTCCCCCCCACACCCCCCGGAGGAGGTAACTACCTCCTCCCCCTACCCCCTCACGAACCCCGCGGGTCCCACGGGGTTGCCGTCACCACGGGAGGAGGGGGAGGGAGCTGTCTGCTCCGAGGACGACCTTCGGGTTGCGGCGGACGTGTTGGAGCTGCTTCCTGCGCCGTGGACGCAGGGCAGGTTGAACGCGGGCAAGCTGGCGCCGAAGCTGCTGACGGTGATGGCTGCTCAGGGCTGGCCGGAGATCGGTGTGGTTGATCGCGGCTTGCTGATCCGGCAGCTGACGAAGAATCCGCACAAGGTCAGCAACCCGTACCGGCTGCTGGCGGGTGACCGCATCCCGAATCTGCCCCGCTACGCCGTCGTTGCGGCTGAGGCGGAAGCCGCGCGACCGCCGGGCGCGACAACGGACGGCATGTGCCCCAAGCACCCGACCTACCGGGCGGGGAATCGCTGCATTCCCTGCATCACGGCCTGAAACACGGCGGGTCGGACCGCTGCAGCGGTCCGACCCGTATCCCCTGCCCGACGCATCCGAACAGGAGACCCCCAGTGTCCAGCACCCGGGACCTTCCCGCACAGAGCCGCTCCGCACCGCCCGATATGAGCGAGCAGGGCGGTGCCAACCGGAGCCGTGAGGTTCTGCGCACGCCGCCGCACAACCTCGAGGCCGAGCAGGCCGTCCTGGGCACCCTGATGTCCAGCACCGGGGCCGCCGCACGGTATTTCGCGGAGACCCTGGAGACCGGCATCACCGCCGGGGAGTACTACCGGCCCGCCCACACCACGATCCACCGGGCCATCTGCGACCTTCACCAGGAAACCGAGGTGGTGGACCCGGTCACCGTTGCCGCGCGGCTCACCGAGCGCGGCGAGCTGGCCAAGGCCGGCGGAGCCGCGTACCTGCACGCCTGTGTCGAGGCCGTGCCCACGGTCGCGAACGGCGCGCACTACGCGGAGATCGTCCGCGCCAAGGCCTACCGGCGCGCGGCGATCGAGTCGGCTCAGAAGGTTCTCCAGTACGCCTACAGCGAGGAAGGCGACGAGGACGACGTCCGCAGCCTCGTCGAGCAGGAGTTCACCGCGATCGTGGCCGGTATGCCGGGCCTGCACGCCGCCCCGCCGGTCGTGGATGACCTGTACCTGGACTTCGTGGCCGAGCTGGAAGAGATCCAGGACGGTCGGAAGATCGGCCTGCCCTACGGGATCAGCGACCTGGACGCCGTTACCTGCGGCATGCGCCCCGGCAACGTCACGATCATCGCGGCTGCTTCCGGCGTGGGGAAGTCCACGCTGGCCCTGAACGCGGCGGTCACTGCCGCCAAGGCCGGCGCGCAGGTGATGTTCTCCTCGCTGGAGATGAGCAGCACCGAGCTGATGCAGAAGATCGCCGCAGCCGAGGGCAGGCTGCCCATGCACCACCTCACCCAGCAGGGCGGCCTCACCGCCGACGACTGGAAAACAGTCGAACGCCTCGGACGGGAGCTGTTTCGGACGCTGCCGCTACGGGTGTACCGGCCCGACAGCGCAGCCCTGCACGACATCGAATCCGCGGCCCGCGCCTGCGTCCGCGCCGACGGCCTGGACCTCCTGGTCGTGGACTACCTCCAGCTCGTGGAGATCGAGACGGCCCGCAGCATCACCCGGGAACAGGCCGTTGCCGCCGTCTCACGCGGCCTCAAAAACCTGTCCGTGCAGCTCGACTGCCACGTCATCGCCCTCCCGCAGCTGAACGAGGACGGCATGATGCGCGAGTCGAGGGCCATCAAGAACGACGCAAGCGTCGTGATCAAAATCGAGCGCCCCGACACGAACGAACCCGAATCCCCGCGCGCCGGTGAGGTCGACCTCGTGATCGAAAAGAACCGCTTCGGCCCCCGCGCAACGGTCTCCGCAGCCGCACAGATGCACTACAGCCGCTTCGTCAACATGGCCCAGACATGACCGGCCGGGAAGGACTGACGATGGACGACAACGCTGCGATCGACGCCCTCCTCGCCACCGCGACCATCGAGCAGATCCCGCTGCCACCCGCCGAGGAACGGCGCCGGCTGCGCGAGGAACTCCACCTCTCGCGTGCCCAGGTCGCTGCCGCGCTCAAGGTCAGCGCGTCGACAGTCGGCGGCTGGGAGACGGGCCGGGAGCCGGGCGGTGAGGTGCGGAAGAAGTACGCGTACTTCCTCGAGGGCGCCGTGCTGAAGCTGAACGCCGCCAAGCCCGCGGATCCGTCGACGGCCGGTGACACCTCCGCCGACGCGGCTGTCAGCGAGGGCCAGGCCGACGTCGACGAGTTGCCCGCACCGCAGCCGTGCGTGCTGTGCGGACAGCCCGCCCGCCACCAGGTGGAGGGCTTCCCCCAGCACCTGGACCCCGCCGACTGCACGGCCGCCGCACCAGCCCCCGCCGTGCCTGCGGTAGGCGCAGGCCTCGCCCGGCCGGCACCGGCGGCCGCTCCCGAGCCTCAGGTGCCGGCGCGCGCGGTGCCGTCGCCGCGTCCGGCTGCGTCGGCCCGGCCCGGCCGGGGTGGCGGCCGCGGGGTGAAGGTGGCTCCGGTCGGTCGGCGGGTGCAGGCGGCTGCCGAGGTGCCCGACCCGATCCGCTCCGCTGTCGATGGCGTCCTGGCAGAACACGGCGGCGACCTGGAGGCGGCGACGGCTGCGCTCGTGAAGCGGGCGATCCCCGACGCGATGGCCCTCCTGGACCACACGCGCAAGGGCGGCCGTTACGACGTCGTCGCGCACCCGTGGCTGCCGGACATCCTGCGCAAGCAGTCCTCGCGCGGCGCCGACCAGGTCTGGGAAGCCCGCCCCAAATGGACACGGGCCGAACTCCCGGCCGGCCAGCATGAGGTGACCGCGCTGGACATCAACGGCGCCTACCTGTCCGCCCTCAAGACCCACCTGCCGCTCGGACAGCTCGAACACTCCACCGGCAACCACCACGACAGGAAGCGCTCCGGCCTGCACCTGATCACCCCGCCGGTCTGGGAGCACGACGCGGTCCTGCCCAACCCGGTCGGCCAGCGAGACGAGCCCGGCCCGCTGTGGGTGACCGAGCCGACGCTGCGCCTGCTGCTGCGGGTGTCGGGGCCGAAGTACGGGCTGTGGGACCCGCCGGAGATCCACGAGTCGTGGACGAGCGGCGCGACGGAGGGCCTGCTGGAGAAATTCCGCATCGCGCTCAAGGACGCACGCGACCGGGCGATCGCCGAGGACGATCCGGTGACGCTGGAGTACGTGAAGGCGATGTACTCCAAGTTCGTCTCCACGCTGGGGGAGTCGAACTACAACCGCGAGCTCTACCGCACCGACTGGATGCACCTCATCCGCTCCCAAGCCTTCGCCAACCTGTGGACGAAAGCGTTCAAGGCCTACGACGAAGGCCTCATGGTGGTCCGCGCCATGGGCACCGACGAACTCCACGTCATCGGCGACTGGCGGGCCGTCTTCCCCGAAGGCCGCGGCGTCACCGAGGTGAAGGTCAAGGACACCTACACCGTCGGCAGTGATCCCCAGCAACCCGAGAACGCCCCTGACGGCCCCTCCTGAAGCCGATCACCCGCCCTAGCGTCAATTCCCCCGCCAGGGCGGCCCATCGGCCCCCACAAGCCCGTACAGTGATCCACAGACTTTGAGGACCGGAGACCATGCCTGAGCGCAACATCGAGTTCGGGAAATACGGGGCCCGCGGCGTCAAGGGCCACGAGGCCGTCGCCCACCAGCTCGACAACCTCGCCGGCTACATCGCCACCCCGATCACCGCCCGACGCGGCCTCGCCGCCCGCCTCACCTACCTGACCCGCACCGCCCACGCCCGCGCCGCCGCGGCCGCCCTCGGCTTCACCCCGACCAAAGCCCAGCTGAAGAGCTGGCGGGACGGCAGCGTCACGCCGCGCCGCGCGACGCTGGAGAAGATCGAGCACGCCTACCGCACGGTGCGGCGCGAGAACGTCGCCCGCTACCTGCTCGCCCGCCTCAACCGCGAGGGCCGCGGGACGCGGGTGGAGATCCACCCGCTCAACCAGTCCCAGGTCTCCCGGCCCCGCCAGCGCGAGATGGGCATGCGCCACATGAACGTGCGCCGTTGGGACCGCATCGTCGCCGCGTGGGCGGCCGGCGCGGAGCAAGAGCTGGACGACGCGTGGGTGGAACAGGTCATCGACCTCGGCTCCCAGTGGGGCCAGTACGAATACGTGACCAACGTCGGCTTCGCCGCCTGAGGCCTGTGGAGTGAAGGGCGTGCGTGTGAAGCGGACTACCCGGCTGTGGGCGGCAATGGCGCTCATAGCCGGCTGCGTGCTGGCGGGAGGCACGTGGGCGGGCTTCTGCCTCGGCGGCTGGTGGGGCGCGCAGGCCGGGCTGCTGGCAGCAGCAGCGGCGTTCACACTGCCCGCGTGGATCGCGGTCCGACTGCGCGACCTGTACCGGGACGACTTCTGGGACAACGTCGTCATAGGCGACGGCCGGGCCGAAGGAGCAGCGGAGATGGCCCTGTGGGGCGCACTGCAGTACCAGGCCGTGGCCTTCCCCCTGTCTCCCACCAGCATCAGTGAGACGGAGCGCCACGTCCGGCGCACGGTGGCCTACAAGAGCGCCGCTCACGACACCTTGCCGCTTGCCGTACGGGTGGCGGCCGCCGACGCCCTCGACGTCATGGACCAAGGCCAGGACAAAACCGCAGCCAACGAAGCCATCAAGGTGCTCCATGACGCGGTCCGCGAATGCCGCACCGGCTATCTGCGCATCAACAAAGACGAGACCGCATAGCGGGCTGGTCCAACCCTTTGCCGTGAATGCCGTGCGTCCGGACACGAATTGGGGCGCTGGTCGGGAAGGATGCGGGGGCATGAGCGCTCATCACTCGCCTTTGACGCAGCGTGAGGCCGCTGCCGCCTGTGGCGTGAGCCGTACGACCATCCGGCGCCGCCGGGAGGCTGGCGCGCTCCCCGGCGCCTACCTCGACGAGCAGCGTGGCTGGCTTGTCCCTGCCGACGACCTTTGCGCCGCTGGATTCACGCTTTCCCGAACGTCCGATGCGCAGGAGACCATCACTCGGGCGCCATCCGCGGATACAGCCGAGATGGACAAGCCGTGTGGATCGAAGCGCTGCGAGCAGGCCCTGAGAACCGCCGAACTGGAGATTCAGCACCTGCGGACGCTTCTGGAAGAGCGTGGTGCACGCATTGACGACCTGCGGCGCGTGCTCCCTTTGCTGACCCCGCGTCTCCCTTCACCCACCAGCTCTGAAGGGCCTGGCGGTCCGACGCGGTCAGCGACAGTAGTGCCCGCTGGGAATCAGAACCGAACTAAATCGTGGGGCGACAAAGACCTCGCGGGCGGGCGACACTGGACGTGACTGTCGTAGCAAGGGAGGTGGAGCAGGTGAGCGTTGCCACGGACCACACCGGCCCCTGGACTCTTGCCGACGTCCTGGCGCTGCCCGAGGACCGCACGACCCGCTATGAGCTGCTGGGAGAGTCCCTGGTGATGTCGCCCGCTCCCGGAGTCCGCCACCAGCGGGCGTCCTTCCGGCTGCACGTCATCCTCGACGCGGCCGCCCGGGCAGCCGGCGCCCCGGTGGAGGTCCTGGAGGCCATCAACGTCGTCCTGCCGTCCGGCCTGGTCGTGCCGGACCTGGTGGTCACCGACGCGGGCGCCACCGCCGACGACACCGTCAGCGTGGACGCCGACGCGGTCCAGCTCGTGGTCGAACTCGTCTCTCCCGGCAACAAGACGATGGACCGCAAGGTCAAGCCCCTGCTCTA
Organism: Streptomyces sp. NBC_01571; assembly: GCF_026339875.1. Classification (NCBI taxonomy): domain Bacteria; kingdom Bacillati; phylum Actinomycetota; class Actinomycetes; order Kitasatosporales; family Streptomycetaceae; genus Streptomyces; species Streptomyces sp. NBC_01571. Next base: position 2,582 of record NZ_JAPEPZ010000013.1, on the reverse strand, counting down.
CGCCGAGGCCGCGATCCCCCACTTCTGGCGCCTGGAATTCGAACCCGCTCCGCGCCTGATCGTCAGCGAGCTCCACGGCGGCCGCTACGTGGAAACAGTCACCGCTCTCGCCGGCGCCACCACGCACATCCACGCCCCCTTCGGCGTGGACATCGACCCGGCCGGGCTCGCTCGCCAGTAGTGGTCAAGGGTCGCCGATCCCCCTACCGGCTGCCCTACCGATCCCCCTACCAAGTCCCCTACCGGCACACGCGTGACCCCCCTCACGATTCGCGCAGGTCACACCCCTTGACCAGGCCCAACTATGCCTCCCGACAACCCTCTTACCTACCTCCAACCTGTACTGCCCCCTGTGAAATGGCGGGGGCAGAACAGGACGGAGGTGCGGCGCGAGGGTTTTGGGGCCGCCTGGTGGCCTGTCGCGCGTCGGGCGGCTGCCCTCCGCGCTCGCGCCGGACGGAAGCCGGCGCCCCGCAGCGGGGCGGTGAGGCGGGCAGCCGTCAGGGCGAGCCGTCCCCGGCCTGCTTCTGCTCGCTCTCGAACGTCGCGAGAGCCTCGGTGACGGCGCGCTGCCAGCTGCGCGCCACGCCTCCGTGCTCACGCGCCAGTTCAGCAGCCAGCCCACGCCGGGGGCCGCCCTCCTGGCGCAGCGCAGCCAGCGCCACAGCCACGGCCCGCTCGCGCTGCTCGCGACCCGGCCCGCCGCCACGGGTTCCCTGTCCGTCTCCGGGACGGCGGCCCGATCCCAGACGCTGGGTGCCGACGTCCTGCTGCCAGGCCGTCCAGAACGCCTCCACGGCCTGCTGGTCGAAGTAGACCATCCGTCCCACCGTGCAGACCGCCTCCGGGTGCCGCAGACGCTCCGGGCGCCGGCCCCGCTCGGTGTACCACCGGGTGACCGTCGACTCCGACGCACCCGTATGCCCGACGATCCACGCCCGGCTCACCACCCACCGGCCCTCCCACACACGCCGCAGCCGCTCATCCTCAATAGCCATCACCAACCGCCCTCCCATCCGACAAACCCGCACCAGGGCGCAGCGCACCCGCAGAACAGATCACCTACAATAGACAAGCCTCTTTTGGGAGAGGTCACGGCTGGCGGGGAATTCCCGGACAGGTTTGCCGACCGACCGGGAAAACTACGCACATTCCCCGCCAGCCCCCAACGCATAAAAGACGCAGCAACCGAATTCGGCAATCTCCCCCTTCCCCTCATCGTGAATTCCTCGGGCGCAGCGGACCGGCGTGAAACTCTTTTCTTGTCCGCGGCCGTCCTCCGGATGCCGATGCTCACTGCGTTCGCTGCGCGCGTCCCCGCGCGAACAGGCCGCCTCCGGCGGCGAGGGTGGGTTGCTGACCTCCGGCCGCGCCGGTGGGATCACCGGCGCGGGGGCGCCGAGACTGCTCGGCACCCCCGCAGCGCGGGACGTTCGCGGGAGGTGCCGGGGTCTGGGCACCTCCCGCCCCCAGGTCGGTCGGCACTGGGGTGGTTCGCGGGCCAGGTCGCCATCCCGGCCCGCGCGGTGGCTCTAGAGGACCGTGTAGACGTGGCGCGGGTAGATGGCCTCGACGTCGTTCTCATCGCCCGTCTGGACGCCGTACGCGTCCAGGAAGCGCGTCGACTCCCAGTTGCCGATCAGCTCCGCCGCACGCTCCGCCCCAGCAGGCGTGAGGGCGCCACGGTCCAGGTCCCACACACGGCCCGTGTACCGCGCGCCACCATCGGAAGCCGCAGCCGGGGAGCGCAGGCACATCAGGCCGTACGACACCTTCTGTGCCAGGCCGATGCCGAGCAGGAAGGCGAAGTTCTCGAAGAACTTCGGCTCAGGAGCGATCAGGTCGTCCAGGTCGCCGCGACCCTCCACAGACACCGGCAGCGTCGCGCGGGCGGGCTCCTGGTCCTCGACACACACCGCGAGCCTCACCACGTGCTCTCCAGGAGTCAGCCGGGAGAACAGATTCGACAAGATGGCGTATGCCTCTTTTTGTGCCTCAGCGAATTCAGCAGGGGAAACAACCTTGAGCGCCATGAGATCGCCTTTCGTGTTTTTGGGAGAGACCTGCCCGAACCGGTTGCCGCCGTTTCGGACACTGTAAGTCTATCCCTGTACACTCCACGAGAAACGAAAAATCGGATCGCGTTATGATTCCGTGACATCAGATTCAGAGAAAGTAGAGAAGTGAATATTGGCAATTCGGGCGGCAGAGTTGCCGGGCGTACCAGGCTCGTAGGGGTGATGCGGCATCAACCCAGAACCGATCCAGGTTCACAGAGTGACGCACACGCCGGACGGCATGCCTCATCACGGATCGGGCGGCCCGACGGGTGAGCGTAAAAACTAGCGCCGCACGCAGTCTTCGTGCGGTCCCACCGCGAGCCGTCCCCTCCCTGCTGCTGCGTCTTTCCTGACGGGCCCGGAGGGTCCGTCAGGCCCGGTACTGGACTGCGGAGCAGGCCGGTACCGGATGGGTCCCGGCGGGAGCCGGGACCGCCGTATCGCGGAGCGATAGGGCTGGCCGGAACGGAGTTCCGGCTCCGCGCGGAGCGCGGGAAGTGCCGCGTAGCGGCACCGCGTCGT
>NZ_JAPEPZ010000012.1 GCF_026339875.1 Streptomyces sp. NBC_01571 | reverse complement strand
GTCAGGCACGGCCCGGACCGGCACGGCCGAGTCAGGCACGGCCCGGACCGGCACGGCCGCAGCCGCCGCACCCGCCGCAGCCGGCGCAGCCCAGGCCACCGCCGGGCGGAGCCGGTGGAGGGAACTGGCAGCAGCCTCCCCCCTCGACGCGAGCCTGCTGCAGGTCCACGTCCACGGTGAACTCCACCGCCTGGGACACACGGTGACCGGCCCGCTCTCGGCCGCCGTGGCCCAGCACTACGACGACCTCGGCCCGGCCTGGGACTCCCAGCCCGTGCAGCGCCGTGCGACCGCCCTCGCCCACCTGATCGCCACCGGCACCAACCCCTTCCCGGCCAGCCGGTGGCAGGAACTCACCGCCCACGACCCCGACCGGGCGAGCCGGCTGCGGGTACTGGCCGCAGTCGAGCTCCACCGGGCACAGCACCCGGGGATGTCGCGGAAGACCGAAACCTTCGCGCACGCCTACGACCACCTCGCCGACCACTGGCACACCCAGCCCCTCGCAGACCAGGCCACCGCCCTCGCCCACAAGATCCTCACCGGCACCGACCTCCCCCTCGGCACCGCCCCCGGCGCACCCGGACGGACCAGGGCGGCAGACGACCGTGACGCCGCGGACCGGCTGGAGCGCACCGTCAGGGCCGAACTCGCCGCCCTCGGTCACCCGGCACACGACCTGCCCCCCGCACCGAAACTCGTCCGCGACTACCCCCTCGACCCCGCCTGGCACACCATGTCACCCGGCCACCAGGCCGAAGCCGTCGCCCGATGGATCCACACCGGCCTCCCCCCCGGCCCACCCACCCAGACCCCGACAGCCCCCACCCGGCCCGCAACGGCGCCCACCCCCACACCCCCCGCCACCCAAACACCCACCCGGACGCCCACCCCCGCACCCGGCTCCACACCCCCCGCCACCGAAACACCCACCCGGACGGGGACGGCCGGCTCCCCCGGCACTGCTCCGGCACACCAGGACGACCGGTTCCTGATCGAGGAAGTCCGGCGCGAATTCCGCTACCTCGCCCCCCACCCCACCAAGGACCTGCCCACCGCCGACGCCATCCGCGAGGCCGACCGCAACCTGCCCAAACAGCCCTGGCCCGTCACCCAACGCGAACGAGGACAACACCTCGCACAGATCCTCCTCACCGGCGAAAAAACCAGACTCCTCGGCGGCGCCGACAACACCACAACCCGACCCCCCCGACACCTCCACACAGCCGGCACACCCGGACAAACAACCAGCACCACACCCGACAACGAACCCCTCCAGGCCGTGTTCCGCTCCCTCCCCCCGGACATACGAGAAACCGTCACCCAAGACGAGGCCTGGACCACCTACCTGACCTACCAGGCGCAGGCCGACGCCCAGACCCGCCCAGACGACCCCTCGGCCCCGGACACAGCCCGCCGGACAGCCATCGACCGCACCATCGCCGTCCTCACCGCCCGCCACCGGCCCCAAACCCACACACTCACGGCAATGCTCGACACCCCCCACCCCCCCGCCCACCCACCGGCCGAGCCGCAAAACCCCCACCACCCCCACCCACCACACACACCACCCGCCCCCCACACCACAACCAGCCCCGAACCCGACCCGACCACGACCAGCGACACACCCCTGCCCGACCGGCCCACCCAACCGCCCCCGCCCCCCGCGCTCGACGAGTTCACCCGACCCCTCTCCGGCCTGCCCGCCGACTTCCTGGCATTGCTCGACTGGCCCACCGGCGAAACCGAACCCTCCACCAGGACACCCCCGGCACACCCCCCCGCCCACCCACCGGCCGAGCCGCAAAACCCCCACCACCCCCACCCACCACACACACCACCCGCCCCCCACACCACAACCAGCCCCGAACCCGACCCGACCACGACCAGCGACACACCCCTGCCCGACCGGCCCACCCAACCGCCCCCGCCCCCCGCGCTCGACGAGTTCACCCGGCCCCTCTCCGGCCTGCCCGCCGACTTCCTGGCATTGCTCGACTGGCCCACCGGCGAAACCGAACCCTCCACCAGGACACCCCCGGCACACCCCCAGCCCACCACCACAACCCGGGACCCCGGAGACAACGAGGGCTTCCTCGCGTACGGCCGGACCGGCCAGGACGTCGCGGACGTCGCGGACGTCGCGGACAGCCGGACCGGCTGGACCGGCTGGACCGGCCAGGACGTCGCGGACGTCGCGGACAGCCGGACCGGCTGGACCGGCTGGACCGGCTGGACCGGCCAGGACGTCGCGGACGGCTGGACCGGCTGGACCGGCGGGGACGTCGCGGACGGCCCGGACGAGACCGGTGACCGAATGCCGGCCGGCATGGCGGACCAGTGGGGCCCACCACCGGACCCGGGCACGGAGCAGACGCCGCCCAAGGTCCCCCACTACGTGTCAGACCAGGCCGCAACCCGCCACCTGACCGTGTACCCGGTCCCGGCAGACGGTGACTGCTTCTTCCACGCCCTGATCGCAGCACGCGACATGCAGGCACCGGACGGCCCGCCCGCGAACACCACCGACGTACGCGCCGCCCTCGCCGAAACACTCCAACAACAACTGCGACTACACCCTCAGCACCCCCACCTCGCCCCCTGGATGCCCGCCGCACGAACCCAGGTCCTGACCGCACTGGCCGACCACGCCGCCCACCAAGCCGGCCACACCCAGGGCACAGACGCATTCACCCAGTACACCAACGAATTCTCCCAGGCCCACGCCGAAACCCGGCCCGACCAGCAGGACTGGCAACACGTCATCACCAGCCTGCTCACCCCCGGCCAGTGGGACACCGTCGCCGGCGACCTGGCCCCCGCCCTCGCCGCCCACCACTACAACATCCGACTCCACACCCTCCACATCCACCCCGGCCACCCCCCCTGGACCCTCACCTTCGGCCCCGAAAACGCACCCGAACACCACCTCGTCCGCACAACCGGCAACGGACCCGAACACTGGATGCCCGCCCACCCCACCACCACCACCCCAGCACTGACCCCAGCCCCAGCCCCAGCACTGACCCCCACCCCAACCCCCACCCCAACCCCAGCCCCAGCACTGGCCGACGCCACAGCCCCTCACGACAACCAACCCGCCACCCACCCAACACCCCCCCACACCACCACTAACACCGCCCACACCACCACCCACCACAAAACACGCAAACACGCCCGCCCCACCCGCACACCCCGCCAAGGCCCGCACACGAAAACTGACCCGACGTTCGACCAGTACATGCAGGCTTTGGAGCAGTGGCGTAAGGAAGCCCCCGCCGGCCAGGACCGCAGCCGCCTCCTGCCCCCACAAAGTACTTCCGTGCCCCTCCGCGGTCCCGGTGCCGAAGTCGTGCACGTCCGCATCGGCGACTGGCTGAGCAACCTGCAGCACAAGGGGAGGGATCTGGCCGAGGGAGAGGCCGCTAGGCTGCGGAACCTCGACTGGACCCTCGTCGAGCAGGGACCGGGGAAAGACCCGGGCACGACGCGCTACAAACTGAAGCCCACCCCAGATCAGCGCGAACAGAAAAACGCATGGACGTTCGAGCAGTACATGCAGGCTTTGCAAAACTGGCTCAGCAAAAATCCCACTAAACCGGACGATAACCTCCCCATCCCCCCATACGATACTTTCGTGTCCCTCCTCGGTCCCGGCGCCGAAGTCCTGCACGTCCCCATCGGCAAATGGCTGGCTGACCTGCAGCACAAGGGGAGGGATCTGACCGGGGAACAGGCCGCTAAGCTGCGGAACCTCGGCTACAACCTCGTCGAGCAGAGACCGGGGAAAAACACGGGCACGACGCGCTACAAACTGCAGCCCGTCCAAGGACAGCGCCAGCGCACTCGTCGGCCGTTCGAGCAGTACCTGCTGGCTTTGGACACGTGGCGTGCCGCCCCCAGAAACCACAGCACCGACATCCCCCCCTTCCGTGCTTCCGCGCACGTCCAGGGTGCCGATGGCCGAAAACGGTCCGTCCCCATAGGCCACTGGCTGGACCACCTGCGGTCCAGGGGGCTGGTGCAGCCGGGTGGTTCTTTGCTGGCGGGTGCTTTGAAGGCGCGCGGTATCCCCACCAAGGAAGAGAACGGCCTTCTCCGGCGCACGGACGAGGCAGGGCCGGTGGTGCCGGTGTGGGGTGTGGAGGTCTACCTGCGTGGCCTGGCCACCTGGCGGGCCGCCGCCCCCGCGGGCGAGGACCGCAGCACCGCCATCCCCCCCGACGGCACCTACATCACCCTCACCGACCCCACCCCCACCCCCCTCACCGACGCGAGCAACACCCGACCGGGAACACAACGCCACGGACAACGCCACCACCAGCGGTGCAGACATCCCCATCGGCACATGGCTGTTCCAGGCCCGCCATCAGGGACTGACAGGACTGACGGACCACGAGATCACCCAACTGCAGGCCGCCGGCCTGCACGCCGCGGAACCCCACCCCGACGACACAACCCGGCGCACACGTCTGTACTGGAACCACCCCGGAACAACAACCCCCACCCACACAACCAGCCCCCGCCACACAGGCACCAGCCACCAACCCGACACACACCAACACCCCACCCACCCCACCCACCCCACCACAACCACAACACCCGCACCCCCCAGCCGGAAAAGGCCACGGCCAACAGACGACACACAGACAGGTGAACAGCCACCCGGCTCAAATCACGGACGCCACGCGAAACGCGGGAAAGGGAGGCCCGCAGCCGAGCCCCCGCGAGGGCGCGGCGGCAGGCCCCCCCAGACCGCCCGGGAGGGCGACCCCACCACCACCGCTGCCGCTGCTGCCGCTGCCGCTGCCGCTGCTGTTGCCGGGCAGGACAGGCCGGCCCCGCCCGCCCCACACGCCCAGCCCGCACCCGGCCTGCCGGCCACACGGCCAGAGACCGGCACCTCCACCCGGCCCGCACCACCCACGAACACGGACACGCCGGCCCCGCCCACGGACCCCAGCACCTCACACCACCCGGGCCCGCCGATCACAGACAGCAGCTGGCCGGCGAGCGGCATGGGCAATGCACCGACGGGACCGGGTATGGAAAGGCCGGGGAGTGCCGTGCCCGCCGGAATGTTCGATCCCCGCGCGCTGGATGACCTCTTCCTGCCCGGCGAGCCCCTCACGGCGGCAGCCGACCCGCTGGCCTGGCCGGCCTGGCTGGACAGGCCGGACGGGCCGGACGGGCCGGACGGGCCGGCCTGGCCGGACTGGCCGGACTGGCTGGACTGGCGGGGACACAGCGGTGAGTCGTTCCTGCCAGGGACGGCGGGAACCGGCTGGGCGGCCCCACATGCCGACCGTGTCGGGCCGGACCGGCCGGAGGACACCGGACCGGCTGCATCCACCGGAACCGGCGTCGTGCCGATGACGGATGAGCCGGTCCAAGATCTGCCCGACGGACAATGGTGGAACCCGGCCGAGCAGGAACGGCAGCAGCGGTCGCTACCGGCGATGGCGGGAGTCGACTCGTCGGTCCAGCAAGCGGCCCACGAGCGCGGATGGACGGTGTGGCAGGCACCAGCGGACGGTGACTGCTTCTTCCACGCCCTGATCGCGGCACGCGACATGCAGGCACCGGACGGCCCGCCCGCGAACACCACCGACGTACGCGCCGCCCTCGCCGAAACACTGCAACAACAACTGCGACTACACCCTCAGCACCCCCACCTCGCCCCCTGGATGCCCGCCGCACGAACCCAGGTCCTGACCGCACTGGCCGACCACGCCGCCCACCAAGCCGGCCACACCCAGGGCACAGACGCATTCACCCAGTACGCCAACGAATTCTCCCAGGCCCACGCCGAAACCCGGCCCGACCAGCAGGACTGGCAGCACGTCATCACCAGCCTGCTCACCCCCGGCCAGTGGGACACCGTCGCCGGCGACCTGGCCCCCGCCCTCGCCGCCCACCACTACAACATCCGGCTCCACACCCTCCACATCCACCCCGGCCACGCCCCCTGGATCCTCACCTTCGGCCCCGAAAACGCACCCGAACACCACCTCGTCCGCACAACCGGCAACGGACCCGAACACTGGATGCCCGCCCACCCCACCACCACTGCCCCAGCACTGACCCCAGCCCCAGCCCCAGCACTGACCCCCACCCCAACCCCCACCCCAACCCCAGCCCCAGCCCCAGCACTGGCCGACGCCACAGCCCCTCACGACAACCAACCCGCCACCCACCCAACACCCCCCCACACCACCACTAACACCGCCCACACCACCACCCGCCACAAAACACGCAAACACGCCCGCCCCATCCGCACACCCCACCACCCCCCGCACACGAAAACTCACCCGACGTTCGACCAGTGCATGCAGGCTTTGGAGCAGTGGCGTAAGGAAGCCCCCGCCGGCCAGGACCGCAGCCGCCTCCTGCCCCCACAAGGTACTTCCGTGCCCCTCCGCGGTCCCGGCGCCGAAGTCGTGCACGTCCGCATCGGCGGCTGGCTGAGCAACCTGCAGCACCAAGGGAAGGTGCTGACCGAGGGAGAGGCCGCTAGACTGCGGAACCTCGGCTGGACCCTCGTCGAGCAGGAACCGGGGAAAGACCCGGGCACGACGCGCTACAAACTGAAGCCCACCCCAGATCAGCGCGAACAGCAAACCGCATGGCCGTTCGAGCAGTACCTGCAGGCTTTGGACACGTGGCGTGCCGTCTACGGGAAGCACAACACCGGCATCCCCCCCTCCCGTGCTTCCGCGCCCGTCCAGGGTGCCGATGGCCGAGAACGGCCCGTCCCCATCGGCAACTGGCTGTACCACCTGGGGCGCAGGGGGCTGGTGCAGCCGGGTGGTTCTTTGCTGGCGGGTGCTCTGAGAGCGCGCGGTATCCCCACCATGGAAAAGGACGGCCGTCTCCGGCGCACGGGCACGTCAGGGTCGGTGGTGCCGGTGTGGGGTGTGGAGGTCTACCTGCGTGGCCTGGCCACCTGGCGGGCCGCCGCCCCCGCGGGCGAGGACCGCAGCACCGCCATCCCCCCCGACGGCACCTACATCACCCTCACCGACCCCACCCCCACCCCCCTCACCGACGCGAGCAACACCCGCCGGGAACACAACGCCACGGACAACGCCACCACCAACGGTGCAGACATCCCCATCGGCACATGGCTGTTCCAGGCCCGCCATCAGGGACTGACAGGACTGACGGACCACGAGATCACCCAACTGCAGGCCGCCGGCCTGCACGCCGCGGAACCCCACACCGACGACACAACCCGGCGCACACGTCTGTACTGGAACCACCCCGGAACAACAACCCCCACCCACACAACCAGCCCCCGCCACACAGGCACCAGCCACCAACCCGACACACACCAACACCCCACCCACCCCACCCACCCCACCCCCGGTACATCCCTCACCCCCATCCCGGCCTCCCTGGTTACCCAGGCCGGGATCCTGCTCCGCCCACCCCTGCTCCTCGGAACCGACCCCGAAACCCGAAACCGACGCGACGCCGTCCACCACGCCCTGACCCAGATCGCCCACACCCTCCACACCCACGGCGAGGACGCCGCCCGCACCCTCGCCGACACCCTCGCCACCCAAAACCCCGACCTACGCACCCCCCAACCCCACCTCCCCGGCGGCACCCGACACCCCCACAACCCCCACCCCACCACCCCCACCCCCACCCACACCGACACCGACGAAGACCTCTTCGGCGACCCCACCACCCCCAACCCCACCTCCATCCTGGCCCTGCCCGAACCCTCAACCAGCCTCACCCTGCCCGGAACCCGAACCGCCCCCACCCCGCACACCCACCACCACACCCCCGGAAACCACTCCAGCAGCGAAGAAGAACACGAAGAAACCGGGCAGGATCAGGAGAATGTCCTGCCCACCACCCGGCCCACTCCCTTCGACGTCGACGCCCACATCACCCCGCCCACCCACCACGCCCTCACCGCACTGGGCCACCTCGCCGAGTCCCCCTGGCACCGCGCCCCTGACCCTTCCGTCACAACCCCCTGGACCCGCACCGGCTTCGCCCCCCTCAGCACAGACGACATCACCAGCCTGTTCCAACTACTCGATCACCCCGACAACCACGACGCCACCCTCGGCGGCGTCCTCGACCACCTCCGCACCACCCACCACCTCGACCACATCGACGACCCCACCCTCACCCAAGAACTCCACCGCATCCACTCCCAATACCACCTCCAAAAAACCGCTCGGCTGAGAATCCCCTTCGTGAAAGAACCCCATTCCCGCAAGCACCCGAGTCAGGATGAGGTGGAGGATGCGATCCGGAAGTTCCTTGTTCCCACGGTGAACGGAACCCGCGTCACCGACAGCAAACCCTTCGGAACCAGACCCGCACGGGGAGACAGGCGTTTCGTCACGGACGAAGGGTTCAACCTCGCTAGGTGGCTCTATCACGCCGGCCAAGAAGCAGGCGTGAAGGGGGTGTCGCCGGGGGTGCGCCAGGCTCTGCTGGACAGCGGATTCACCGTCACCGACCTGCCGGACGACAGGGTGAAACTCCGCTTCAAGCGAGATCCCAATTCCCGCCGCAAGCCGGCGAGTCCGGAGGAGGTGGAGGATGCGATCCGGAAGTTCCTTGTTCCCGCGGTGAACAGAAAACGCGTCACCGACGACAAACCCTTCGGAACCAGACCCGCATCAGACAGCAAGAACAGGCTTTTCGTCACGGACGACGGGTTCAACCTCGCTTGGTGGCTCTATCACGCCAGCAGAACAGGCGTGAGGCTGGTGTCGCCGGGGGTGCGCCAGGCTCTGGAGGAGAGCGGATTCACCGTCACCGACCTGCCGGGCACCAACAAGGTGAAACTGATTTTCGAGGAGGAGGGGGAGGAGGGTGCGGCGTCTGGTGGTGCTTCCGGTAGGGCGGCTGACGGGGAGCGTGGGATGCCGGCTGTCTCTGCGGCGGCGCGGGGTGTGATCGCCGGGGCCGGACAGGAGAGCGGGCCTGAACCGCCGGCGCGGCCCCGCACCCAGCGGGGCGGACAGCCGGGACAGACTGCTGGGCAGCCTCGCTCGAAGCCGGTCCGCACCGCCGCCGGTCGGGACCGTGCCGGAGAACACCTCCCCGTTCCTGACGGCACGGGCCCCGACCATCCCCGCACACTCACCATGCCCGGCTCGACAGCCCCGGGGGAAAGAGCCGGCGCCTCGGACCGTCCCGCAGAACCCGCGAACGCGCGTGCGGCCCAGGTCCCGGCGGAATCGGGCGACCGGCCGGAACCGGGCATGCCGCACCCATGGGCAGACCCGGACACCCCGGCCCGCCCCCACCCCGCCACAGCGGCATCACCGGACACCTTCTTCCCTCTCCTCCAAGACCCAGGCCGCGCACTGGGATCCGAATCGGCTCACCCGGGCGCCACCTCGAATCCTCCCGCCGCCCCCACACACCTGGAGAACCAACCCGATCAGCCGACCCCGCCGACCCCGCCGGGCCTGCCGGGCCTGCCGGGCCTGCCGGGCCTGCCGGGCCTGCCGGGCCGGCCGGGCCTGCCGGGCCTGCCGGGCCTGCCGGACGAGCTGGCACAGTGGTTCGGACTGCACGGAACCGCGCAGTGGCCCGACTTCGACCAACCGGCCCTGCCGAGCCTGCCGGACGAGCTGGCACAGTGGTCCGGGCTGGACGGACCGGCGCAGTTGCTCGGGTCCGGGTCTGAGCAGCCGGCGGCGGGTTTGCCGGGTCGGGGGGTGGCGGGGTCATGGGCCGGCCCGGAGGTGGACCCGTTCTCTGTCGCAGACAGCGGCTGGCCGGCGAGCGGCATGGGCGATGCTCCGGCGGGACCGGGTGTGGAGAGGCCGGGGAGTGCCGTGCCCGCCGGGGTGTTCGATCCCCTCGCGCTGGGTGATCTCTTCCTGCCCGGCGAGCCGCCGACGGCGGCAGCCGCGGCCGACCCGCTGGACTGGCTGGACGGGCTGGACTGGCTGGACGGGCTGGCCTGGCCGGACGGGCTGGGACACAGCGGTGAGTCGTTCCTGCCAGGGACGGCGGGAACCGGCGGGGCGGCCCCACATGCCGACCGTGTCGGGCCGGACCGGCCGGAGGACACCGGACCGGCTGCATCCACCGCAACCGGCGTCGTGCCGATGACGGATGAGCCGGTCCAAGATCTGCCCGACGGACAATGGTGGAACCCGGCCGAGCAGGAACGGCAGCAGCGGTCGCTACCGGCGATGGCGAGAGTCGACTCGTCGGTACAGCAAGCGGCGCACGATCACGGATGGACGGTGTGGCAGGTACCAGCGGACGGTGACTGCTTCTTCCACGCCCTGATCGCGGCCGGGCAGGCAGCAGGCCACACCCACCTGCCCGAAAACGTGACGGTGATCCGCGCCCAGCTCGCCGCTGAGGTGGACCGGGTCCACGACACCCTGCTCCGGACGCGGGCCCTTCCACCACAGCAGCAGGACGACCAGGAACCCTGGTGGCTGACCGTCCAGCCGAGCATCATCAACACCCAGGCCCGGCAAGCGGCCCTGGCCATCCTCCGCACCCGACCCCGACCCCGGTCAGGACACCGACACCGGCTGGCCCCGGCCCAGCACCGAGGAGATCGAGCAGAACCAGTACTTCCAGGACCTGGTCCACTCCTTCACCGCCCAACGGGCGGACGGAGCGCTGCCGGAAGACTGGCAGAACATCGCCGAACAGTTCCGCACACCCGGCCACTGGAACAACGTCTCCGGCGACATCGCCCCGGTAATCGCCGCCCACCTCTACAACATCCGACTCCACACCCTCCAGATCGAACCCCACGGCACCACCTGGCCCCTCACCTTCGGCCCCACCCACGGCCAACCACTCCACCTGATACGCCACGCCCACCACTGGATGCCCGCCCGACACCACACCCCCCAAACAGCCCCCACACCCCACCCCACCACCGGCCCCCCACCCCCACACCAAAACCCGAAACCGAACCAGCGCCAGCGCCGGCAGGCCGAGAAAAGTCCACACGCCAGCCCGAAGGACCGCAAAACCATTAAGTGGACGGATGAACTGACCCTGGCCGCCATCGACGCGTGGCGCAACACTGAATACTCCGACGAAGAAAACTGCACCAAAATCCCCCCACAGGACGCTACCGCGCACGTCCATATCCCGAACACCGACAGGCACGAAAAAGTCCCCATCGGTGAGAAAATAGGGGTCCTGATGAATGTGGGTTTGAAACGCGCGTCTCCCTACCTGATCGAGGGACTGGAAGAGCGCAACATCCACATGGAGAAAGTGGACGGCCTCTACAGGATTGTCCGCCAGGCAGGCCAAACACTTCGACATGAGTGGCCGATCGAACAGTTTATAGCCGGTCTCCTGAACTGGCGAAGCATTGCAGGCCGCAACGGCGAAGACCGCAGCAACGCACTCCCCAAATCAGGAAACACGGTGGTCCTTGCCGTTCCTGGCAGCGACACCCCTTCCACCGTCCCCATCGGGTACATTCTGCACAATATGCTGTACGGCATTAGGAAGCTGACGGAGGCCGATATCGCCCTGCTGCGACAGCACGGCATTCACCTGTCGGAACCCGACAATGACGGCCGTCGCAGAGTCCTGCAAAACCCTGCGCCGACCGCCTCCGGCGGCGGGACCGGGCCTGACCCGGAAGCCCAGCCACGTCACACACGCCAGGACGGCACCGACGCAGGCCCGCCTCCGCAGCCCCGCAGATCCCTCCGCCGCCGCGCGCCCACCACCACCACCACCTCGGCCGGGCGACCGGTCCGAAAGCGGCCCCGCCTCACCCCCGCAGGCGACCCTCCCCGCTCCGTCCCGCAAGGCGCCCCCACCCCACAGCCCGCGCAGCAGCCAGCCGCCGAGACCAGCCGCCCCGGCATCACCACACCGGAACAAGAACAGCAACAGGACCCGGCACGCGACGCGGCGACCTGGCCCGGCGACCACGCCGACGAGCCAGCCGGACAGGACCCGGCCCCGTGGGCAGACCCGGATGCCCCGGCCCGCCCCCGCCCTGCCACAGCGGCATCACCGGACACCTTCTTCCCTCTCCTCCAAGACCCAGGCCGCGCACTGGGATCCGAATCGGCTCACCCGGGCGCCACCTCGGATCCTCCCGCCGCTCCCACACACCTGGAGAACCAACCCGATCAGCCGACCCCGCCGGCCCTGCCGGACGAGCCGGCACAGTTGTTCGAACTGCACGGACCGGCGCAGTTGCTCGGGTCTGAGCAGCCGGCGGCGGGTCGGCCGGATCCGGGGGTGGCGGGGTCATGGGCCGGCCCGGGCCAGGAAGTGGACCCGTTCTCTGTCGCAGACAGCGGCTGGCCGGCGAGCGGCGTGGGCGATGCTCCGGCGGGACCGGGTGTGGAGAGGCCGGGGAGTGCCGTGCCCGCCGGAATGTTCGATCCCCTCGCGCTGGGTGATCTCTTCCTGCCCGGCGAGCCGCCGACGGCGGCAGCCGCGGCCGGCCCGCTGGCCTGGCTGGACGAGCTGGACGGGCCGGACTGGCTGGACTGGCGGGGACACACCGGTGAGTCGTTCCTGCCAGGGACGGCGGAAACCGGCTGGGCGGCCCCACATGCCGACCGTGTCGGGCCGGACCGGCCGGAGGACACCGGACCGGCTGCATCCACCGCAACCGGCGTCGTGCCGATGACGGATGAGCCGGTCCAAGATCTGCCCGACGGACAATGGTGGAACCCGGCCGAGCAGGAACGGCAGCAGCGGTCGCTACCGGCGATGGCGAGAGTCGACTCGCCGGTACAGCAAGCGGCGCACGAGCGCGGATGGACGGTGTGGCAGGTACCACCGGACGGTGACTGCTTCTTCCACGCCCTGATCGCGGCCGGGCAGGCAGCAGGCCACACCCACCTGCCCGAAAACGTGACGGTGATCCGCGCCCAGCTCGCCGCTGAGGTGGACCGGGTCCACGACACCCTGCTCCGGACGCGGGCCCTTCCACCACAGCAGCAGGACGACCAGGAACCCTGGTGGCTGACCGTCCAGCCGACCATCATCAACACCCAGGCCCGGGAAGCGGCCCTGGCCATCCTCCGCCCCGACCCCGACCCCGGTCAGGACACCGACACCGGCTGGCCCCGGCCCAGCACCGAGGAGATCGAGCAGAACCAGTCCTTCCAGAACCTGGTCCACTCCTTCACCGCCCTACGGGCGGACGGAGCGCTGCTGGAAGACTGGCAGAACATCGCCGAACAGTTCCGCACACCCGGCCACTGGAACAACGTCTCCGGCGACATCGCCCCGGTGATCGCCGCCCACCTCTACAACATCCGACTCCACACCCTCCAGATCGAACCCCACGGCATCACCTGGCCCCTCACCTTCGGCCCCACCCACGGCCAACCACTCCACCTGATACGCCACGCCGACCACTGGATGCCCGCCCTCCCCACC
>NZ_JAPEPZ010000011.1 GCF_026339875.1 Streptomyces sp. NBC_01571 | reverse complement strand
ATAAAGAATTGCGATGCAATTCTAAGCGAATCCGAATTCCTCGCGCTTCGCGCTTCGGGGCTTTAGTGCGCGGAATTCTGCGCGAATTGGGATCGCTTTATGACATGAATCCGAATTCTTCGCGCTTCGCGCTCAGAACGCTTTAGATGTCGAATAGAGGAGGCTCTAGGAGTTGCCTTTTGTGTTCTTCTAGACGGCATTTCATGCACGGATTAGGCCAATTCGTATAATCCTCTTCGAGTTCTCCCCCGCAGTGCGGGCATTTCCCACAGCAGGGGTCTCCACACATTTCCCCGCAGTTATCGCACGGCTTTTCTTTCGGCATTTCTGACCCCTTTCTAGGGCTTTATCGAATTGTTTAGCAAGGTATCAGAGGGGGTCCGGACATGCAAATAGGCCCCCTCCGGAGAAGGGGCCTACCGCGTTTGTGCAGGTCAGACAGCGTCGCCCTGTTCGGCCCCTACCTTGCTTTCTTCGCGCTTCTCAATGCCGCGCTGCTCGTAGAACGCCAGGAGCTGGGTCAGGGTGAACTTCTCGGCCCCGTCGTTCTCGATTCCGACCGGGAATCCGGTGCTTTCCCGGCGCCGCTTGTGCTGGCGGATCAGACCGGCCTCGATGTCGTAGCCGCGGGCCTGCATCTCCCGGGCGATCTCGGCGATCGTGAGGAGCGTGGGGGCCTCCAGGGGGCTCCCAGCGGCCTTGGCGCCGCCCTGGCCCGGGATGAGCCGGAGCCTGTCACGCTGGCCTGTCACGCCGGGTGTCACGCTCCCCTCGGGCGTGACACCGCGACCTGCGGTTTCGTCGCTCAGACCCCCCTCAGAACCCCCGTTCGGGCCCTCGGGAGCACTGTCGCGTGACACCGCCCTGATGAGCGCGGGCGCGACCTCCGGGGAGTGCGCCGGCGGGGCGACGTACAGGCCCTCGGTGCTGTAGCCGTGCTCGGCGCGCAGCTCCTTGTAGTAGGCCGTCAGGAGCCTGTACGCCTCCTGCTGGTTCTCATCCTTGGTGAGTTCCGGGTCCCACGGGGCGTAGGGCGTCTGAATTCGGGTGACGTCTCCGGTGTCCGTCACGAGAACCATTCGACCGGCCTTCTTCTGAATGGGCGGCATGGGGAAACTCGCGCCCATAATCCGCTTCCACTGCTGTTCCCGGTAGCTGCCCAGAATCTTGAAAGGGAAGAGGGGAACGAGGGAGACGCCGCCGAATTGCGTGTCCTTGAAGTCCTGGAATACGGCGATGATGTGGACGTTGACCTCACGGCCGAGGCGGAGGGTCGAAGCCACCGCGTCGCGCCAAATCGGGTCACCGGCCGGGGCGCCGCTTTCCTTGGTGGCGGTGTATTCCTCCTTCAGAATGTCGGCAAGCTGGTTGCACTCTTCCAGGAACACGTAGAGCGGGAGGAATTCCGTCCGCGTCTTGTGCTTCTTCTCGTAGTTCCGGGCGTTGACGACCTGGACGACCCATTCCAGCGTCGCGCGCATGTCCTGGGGTGCCTGCGGGTTGCCGTAGAGGTGCACGCCATGAATTCCGATGAGGGGCGTAAGGCTGACCATCTTGGGGTCGATTCCGATGATGGTTCCGCGCTTCATCAGCATCTGGACGGCGAGCCACTGAAGGAATGCGGACTTACCGCCACCCGAGCCGACGGACAGGGCCCAGTGGGCCTGTTCGTCGCTCATCTTCTGAATGATGGGCTGGTTGAACGTGTCCTGTCCGCAGTAGAACTCATCCGGTCCGAGGGCGGCCAGAATCTCCTGAACCTTCGGGTCCCAGATATCCACGGCGCCCGGAGGCTCGGGCGTGGGCGCCGGCGGCTTGGGCGGCGGCTTGTGGGTGTAGACGGCCGTGGCGTGCTCACCCGTGAACCTGAAGCGGCCGACCCACTCCCCCGGCACGCGGGAGTTGAGCAGGGCCGTCAGGGCCTCCCGCTCCCCCTCGGAGCCGCGGAAGTCCCAGGGGAGGCGGACGACCATCCGCGCGTCGGCGTCGGCCAGGCGCTCGGGGAGGTGCAGCCAGTTCTCCCAGGGCTCGTCCTCGGGCAGGCCGAGGTCGTGGCTCAGGATGGGCCAGATCTTCGGGCCGTACACCGCGTTGTCGCCGGGCGGCTTGGGCTGGAAGCGGTGCGCGGCGGCGGCGACGGCTCCGAGGGCCAGGACCAGGAGGACGACGGTCATCGTCCGCCAGGCCGGGACCAGGAGGCCGAGGAGGGCGGCCGTCATGGCGACGCGGGCCAGGCCGCGGGCGGCGTACGGCCAGGTGTGCCACAGGCGAACCATGCGGGCGATGGTGGTGACGATCGGAGCCAGGAAGCCGTAGACGGCCCGCAGGACGCCCCACACGGCCACCAGGAAGCGCCAGACGCGCACGGCGGCGCGGACGGCCCACAGGGCGGCACGGACGGCCCTGTCCAGGGCACGGACGGCCCTGTCCAGGGCGCGGGCGCCCTTGCCGCTGTAGGTCTCGATCCAGGCCGCCGTGGCGAGTGCCCACGGGCGCGGCTGGCGGCGCTGAGGCTTGACCAGGCTCACCCTCGGCGGGGCCAGGGCGATGGACTCCATGGCCACGGCCTCGACCTGCGGGGCGCCGGCGGACGTGAGCTTGCCCGAGCGCAGGAACGTGGCGTCCGAGCGGGGCTCGCCCCGGAGCTCCCGGCCACCGTAGAACCGCAGGACGGCCCAGACGGCCAGGACCAGGCCGCGGACGGTGCCGTAGAGCTTGCGGAAGATGCCCGCGACGGCCTGGTCGGCCTTCTTCCAGTCAGTCTTGGCGGCGCCGCTCTTCTTGTGGCCGTCCGCGAGCATGGCCAGGACGATCACGGCGCCGATGACGGTGAGGTTCCCGCCGGGGAGGTGTCCGGCGGACCAGTTCCACGCTTGGCCCAACAGCTCGGTGACCCGGCCGCCCTGTTCCTGGGTGGCCGGGTCCGGCGGTGCCTTGGTGCCAGCCGCGAGGGCGGCCGTCATGCTGTGCATCGAGTTCCCCTCGTACTCGGGGGACCCGGCCCGCCCGGCAGGCAATCTCTGGCAGGAGTGGGGCCTGCCGGGCGGGAGCGAATCCCCTATGGGATGGATCTTGGCTGGTGGGACTGACACCCGGATTTCGGGGTCTCACTTGGTAGAGGTGTGGTTTTCGGGCTCCGTGTGACAGTCCGGGCCGGACTTTCTCGCCCGGACCGGACAGGTCATCCGGTGGCGGTCGTGGTCCAGGTCCAGGGCTCGCCCTCGGCCGCCGCGCGGGCGGCCGAGTCACCCAGGAGGCGGGCGACCTTGGCGGCCTTGGCCTTGGTGAAGCGGTGGCTGGCCACGGTCCGCAGGAGGTCCGCGAACGTCTCGGCCTGGTCGGCCGGGATGGTCGCCTCGGTCTCGGTGCCGGCGAACTCCAGGAGCCGGGCCAGGGGCTCGCGGACGTCGTACGGGAGGCAGCCGCGGGCGCAGGCGGCCAGGTCCCGGACGGCCTTGGTGCTGTGGGTGTCCTGGCCAAAGAAGTCGGCGCCGTGGGTGGTCTGTACGTAGCTCATCGCGACTCCTCCCGCTCCTTGCGGGAGGCGATGCTGGCCAGTCGGCCGTACGCCTCAGCCAGGGTGATGGCGGCGCGGGCACGCTGAAGCTGTCGCTCGTCCGGCTTGTCGTTGAGGATCGCGCGGGCGGATTCGAGGATCTGTTCCGCCTTCTCCATGTACGTCGCGTAGCTCACGAGGGTGATCCCTTCAGGGGGACATTGGACGTTGGATTGGTGTGTTGACCTGGAGAGACGGCCGGGAGTGTCCTGGGACTGTCTTGGGGGACACTCCCGGCCGTGGGGGCTACAGGTAAAGGCCGTGGGCCTGGTCGTCGGTCTGCTCCTGCTTGGCCTCGCGGACGTAGCGCTTGACCGTGGCCGCGAACTTCGGGTCCTCGGTGCGGTCGAACCGCTCTCCGAGGGAGCGGACGATCGTCTCCGCGTCCATCACTCCGTCCTGGACGGCCTTGCGGACGGCGGACGCGATGGAGGGACGGCGGGGGGTCTGCTCGGGCACCCGGTCGTCGTCGGCGTGGGCGGCGGCGGGGGGCTCGGGCGTGGTCTCCGGGGCGGGGCGGACGTCCGGGCGGATGGCGTGCACGTTGTCCGTCGCGCTGACCTGGGCGAACTCGTCATCCGCCGGATATCCGTCCTCATCCTTGCGGATGGCGGGGGCCTGAAACAGCGGGTTTCCGGGCTTGGTGACGTCACGGCGTCGCAGCGTCGCGGCGTCACCTTCCGGGGCGGACGTGAGGGCGGATGCCGTGGACGTTCCGGCGGACACGGCGGCCGGGGCGGTGCTGACCTCCACGGCCGGGGCGGTCGTGGCCATCCAGTCGGAGACCTCGGTGCGGGTCTGCTCGGCGGCCAGGAGCTCCAGGGCGGCGCGGTTCTCCGCACGGGCGACCTGGCGGCGGACACCTGCGATGGCGAGCTGGGCGTTCGAGCGGCTGATCTCCGCCTTCACCCACTGCTGGTCCGCCTGGGACAGGTCGCGGTTGATGAACCGCATGATCCCCATCCAGAGGACCTTGGCGAACAGGGAGACGGCCGCGCCGACGACCCCCAGGGCGACGGACCCGGCCAGGAGGCCGTGCCAGAAGATCGAGCCCATCGTGGCGGCCAGGAGGAGCCAGCCGACCTTCTTGGAGAACGACCGCTTGGCCGGGTCGAACCGGGCCAGGTACTCCATGAGGACGTTGACGATCCATGCGGCGTCGAACACGGCGGCCCCGGCGTAGCCCATGCCCCCGTCCAGGAGGGCGCCGATGGAGTACGTGGACCAGACGACCGCCACGGCGGTCAGGAGCGCGACGACGGTGACGGCTGCCTTGATGGCGTACTGGTCCCAGTCGGCCGGCATGACGGGCGTCCGGATCTCGTAGGGCTCGGTGACGTCGTGGGTGATGCCGTCACGGGTGTGCTGGACGACGCGGGAACGCTTCTCGGTCTTGAACTTCACAGTGAGCTGTCCTTTCGGGACCGTGGTGACGCTGTGGCGCTGTGGCGTCGTGGCGTCACCACGGGGAGTCAGTGGGAGTCGTCGGGGGAGGGGACGTAGGTCCAGCGGGCCCAGTCGGCCACGGCGTCGGCGGCCTGCCAACACGCGTCCCGCACGGCGCGGCGTCCACCCTTGGGCAGGCGCAGGACCGGCAGGGCGCAGGCGAGCCGGACGGCCAGGAGGCCGAGGAGGGCGACCGCGACCATGCCCAGCGGGGAGGCGCCGGCGGCGCGGGTCCCGAGGGCCAGGCCGAGCCCGACGAGCGCGGCCAGGAGCTGCGGCGCACGGGAGACGGCGTAGAACACGGGGAGGGCAATCAGGGTCCTCATGCCGTCACCGCACGATCATCGAGTCGGGGCAGCGACCGCCCATGTGGGACACACACGCCGGGCAGTCCTCGCGCGGGGCCAGGTGCTGGTGCTGCTCGCGGCTGTCGTAGGCGTGAAGCCAGCACTGGCGGCACTCGCCCTTCGGCGGGTTCAGGGCCTTCTCGCTCGCCATGGTCACCACCACTTCGATTCGGCGCGCTTGGCGACCTTGGCGGTGGCGGCCTCGGAGATGACGGCCTGGCGGGCGGTCCTGGCGGCCTGAAGTTCGGCGCCAATCCGCTCCTCGGCGTCCGCGAACACGCGGTCCACGGCTCGGTCCGGGCCGGACGTGGACTTGCCACGGATCACCCGGCGGACGCCACGGCCGATGTGCAGGAAGGCGCGGGCCTGTTCACCGCCGGACAGGGCGCTGATCTCGCCGTTGCGGACGCGCTGGAGCTTGGACTCGGCCTCGCGGATCTGGCGGTCGAACGGCTTGGTGTTGGGCTTGGCCATGGTCAGCCCCTCCTCGGGAACGAGTGGCCGGCGGGCGGGTACGTCTCGCCGGGCAGCGGCATCGCGCCCTCGATGACGACATCCTCGAAGTCGGTGAGCGGAAGGTCGGAGGCCGGGTCACCGGTACGCGCGGCGTACGCGGCCTCCAGTCCCTCCAGGAGTCGCCCGGTACGAGCGAAGTCGTCGGCGGCCTTCTCGGTCCGGCGGAAGAGGGACATCAGCACTGCCCGCACTTTCCGGGGTTCGAGTCCGCGACGATCCAAGCCCCGCAGCCGGAGCACTGCCACATGTGCCGCAGCACGGAGAGCAGAACGTTCACGGCCCATCACCGGGCCAGCGCCATGGAGGAGCGGAGACGGCGGGCACCCGCGTGCTTGCGCTTGCGGATCGCGGTCTCCGACCGACCGAGGCGAAGCTCGATCCGGCGGTCACTCAAGCCCTGGGACTTGAGCTTCCAGACGGCGGCTTGGCGGGGCGTGAGCGCGGCGAAGGCGAGCACGTCCGCATAGGCCGGCGGGGCGGCCTGGAGAGAGAAGGACGCCACGGCGTCCGTCCAGTCCCGGGGCTGCTCACTCGCGCGGCGAGGGCGGTAGTGGTTGCGGGCCGCGGTCCGGACGACCGACGAGAGCCACGGCATGGCGTGGTCGTCGTCAGCCCGGAGGCCGCTGATGTACCGGCAGGCCAGCACCCAGGCGTCACCGGCGATGTCGGCGGCGTCGGCGGGGCACTTGGCGCGGGTCACGGCGTAGGCCAGGACCCGGCCGGAGTAGAGGCGGAACAGCCTGTCAAGGCGTTCCGCGGCTTCTGCGGAGAGCTGCGAAGCGTCGATACGATCCATGAAGGATCGGTCCCTTCTGTGGGTCAGAACGGGTGTCGATCTCAGGCCCCTGGGCGGCGGTAGGACGCCAACCCTGGGGCCGCTTTCGTGCACAGGTCGGTACTGCTTCCATGGAGGCAAGCTGTACCGGTACTGATATTGCCCTCCGGCTGGCATCGTGTCAAACAGTACCGGTACTGTTTCCTGTGAGAGGATCACTCCTGTACTGAGGAAGGGAGGGCACATGCCCCGTTATGAGCAGGTCGCGGATGATCTGCGAGCGCGCATCCATGAGGGTGAGTACGCAATCGGCGCCAAGCTGCCGACGTATGCCGAACTCACGGATACCTACGGCGTCGGGCGCGGAGTCATCAGCTCCGCACTCGGGGTGCTGGAGCGCGAGGGGCTGATCAGGGTCGTCAAAAAGGCCGGCATCCGAGTCCTGGACTGGCGAGTGCAGCGACGTCGGATCAGCCGCGGACAGCTCATCTATCGCGACCCTCGACGCGGGTATGTCGGCCCTGCGGCGTCCTCCCCTGACGAACCCTGGGACACCCACGGCAGGCCAGTGACCAGTTACGAGCCCATCCCTGAGCGGATCGCGGAAGTCCTCGGGATAGAGCCCGGCATCGCCGTCCTTCGACGTCGCCGTGTGACCTCTCCCGCAGGGGAGCCCCCATTCCAGATCGTTGACACCTGGTTGTCCGCCGAAGTCGTCCGGGACGCGCCGCAAGCAGCCGAGCCGAACACCGGGCCAGGCGGCTATCTGGACCGGCTGGAAGAGGCTGGCCACGGTCCAATCTCCTGGACCGAATACGGCCGGGGTCGCTTGCCCAGCCGCGAAGAAGCCACGCTCCTGGACATCAGCACTGAGGCACCCATCTTCGAGCTGCTTTGGGCGGGCAAGTCCGCCCAGACTGAACAGATCATCGAGGTGACATCCCGCGTCATCCCCGCCGACCGTGTAGAGCTGGTCAGTGAGCTGCGACGCGATGAGTCAGCCCAGTGGCCCGTTGAACCGGTCACACCAAAGCAGTAGAGGACGTCACGAACCCACGACGTCATGACGCCACCAAGGGGAGGAAAGCCCAGATGCCGGAAGACCCGATCAGCCAGGAAATGGCCCGCATCCTGAACGAGAAGCTCCAGCGGGTGATCGACAAGCAGACCGAGCACACCATCGCCCTGGCGAACCACACCGCGTCGCTCGACCGGCTGGAGAAGGGCCAGGAGCAGATGAAGGCCGCACTCACACAGCACCAGGAAGCCTTGGCCCAGATCCTGAGCATCCTGCGTGGCAAGGCTCCGAACGCCACCTGACCGAGTGGTGTCCCTACCGCGCGTAGAGGTGTCCGGTACGCGGCGTAAGCTGCACAAAACCAAAAACAAGATCCGCAAACGCGAAAACCCGCACCGGGCTCTGCATGAGGAATCGAAGCCTCAAGCAGAGTCGAAGTCCCGGAACGGGTTCGCGTTGACCTAGCAGTCATTGCCGAGTGTAAGGCAGAGGTGGGGAGATTTCTCCTCCCCCCTTCTGGCGATCACTCTGGCGGTGGCCCAGAAGGGCACACGTGAATCAGCAGCACCCGCAGACCTCAGAGTCTGCGGAAGAGGTACCCCGGCAGAAGCGGGGCACGGGCGGGACGGTCTCGAACCTCGAACGGGAAGGGACCCCTGTCGGCGCTCGGCCGATCGCGGGCCTGAAGGCGGGCTGGTTCTTCCGGCCCGTGGACCGGATGCTTCTGCACCGCGCGAGCAAGGACGCCCCGGCTCTGCCCGTGGGCACCGTGCCCGTGGTCATGGGCCGGATCACCTACCGCATGTCCGACCGGCGGCACACGAAGATCGCGTACCAGATCCAGACCGAGGAGGGTCCGCGGATCGTCTCGGCCGAGGAAGTGCTGGACGGCACCTGGGCCGACCGCGCAGGCAGACAGCGCCCCACCACCCCCGATGCGCGGCACGCCTACGCGCAGATCTTCGGTGAGGACGTCATGGCGGCCGAGGAGGTCCCGGCCCTGCCGGTGAAGGACGCGGCCGGCGGCCTGACACTCCCCGACGCCGACGCCCAGGAGTACGGCTACCTCAAGGTGCGCGAGCTGGACCAGGAGGCTGCCCGCAAGGGGTGGGCCCGGGTCATGCACCTGGCCACGCAGTCGCCCCGCACGACGCTGGTCCTGTCCGCGATGTTCGCGGGCCCGCTGATCTCCAGCCTGCACGGCGTCCCGGCGCACATCCTGAACCTGACCGGCGGCGGGCAGATCGGTAAGTCGAGCGTGCAGCAGGTCATGTGCGCGCTGATGGGCGACCCGAGCGAGGAGACCGGCGAGCTGTTCGGCTCGATGAACAACACGGGCCTGTCCCTGCCCGAGATCCTGATTCAGGCCCGCTACCTGCCGATGTGCCGCGAGGAGACGTCCTCCTCGGCCCTGTCGCTGCCCGAGCTGGAGAAGCTGTTCCAGCGGATCGTGGCGGGCGCCAAGCGCGGGCGGCTGGGCAAGGGCAACGCGCTCGTGAAGTCGGTCGGCACCTGGCACAGCATCTTCGTCACCTCCTCAAACGAGTCGCTGCACCGCCAGGGCCAGGTGGAGTCCCTGGCCTCCCGCCTCCTCCAGTTGAACGGCCCGTTCTTCACCGCCGCACCCGCGACGGCCGAGGCGTTCGACCTGGCCTCGCGCTTCCACGGCTGGCCGCTGGTGTGGGCACGGGACGGCGGATTCTTCACGGCCGAGCGGATGGCGACCTGGCGGGAGCTGCACACGGAGATCGTGGACCGTCTGGCGACCGAGGAGACCCGGAACAACGGCGGCATCCCGCTGACCCTGGCCCGCATCCTGTCCGCGTGGTGCGTCGGCGCGTACATGCTCGCGGAGCTCCTGGGGATGCCCGAGCTCGGCGCGATGGCCGAGGAGGACGCCCGCCGGGAGCTCCCGCGCATCCTCGGTGAGGCCATCGAGCACCACCTGACCCCGGGACAGATCCTGTGGGAGAAGGTGGCCGGCGCCATCGTCCAGGAGCCCGCCGCGTGGGTCCAGTCCACGATCCTGGCTCCGGAAGTCTGGGCTGGCCAGGAGTTCAAGCCCCGGCGGGTGCTGGGCTACTACCACCAGGGCCAGGTCTACGTGTACGTGGCGACGCTGGCCGAGCTGGTGAAGGCGGGCGGCATCGACTCGCCCGTGCCGGGCCTCCAGGAGCTGAAGCGGCGCGGCGTGCTGAAGACGACCGAGAAGACCAAGCTGGCGTCCAAGCACGCCACCCGGGAGCTGCGCGACGCGCTGCCGGGACGGGCGTACATCTTCGACCCAGCCAAGGCCCAGGAAGCCTTCACCGACCGCGAGACGCCGCCGCAGGTGACCCCGGACCAGGCTCCGGTACCCGGCGACGACTCGGCCACCGTGGCGGCCGAGAACCGGGCCATGGAGACCTACCGGAACCCTGCCGCCGCAGTTCAGGCCCAGGATGCCGACGCCGCAGCGTCACGGCGTCGTGACGTCACAAGGACCGTGCAGGCTCCACCCCGGCCCACGGCTCCGCCCCGGATCGTCTTCCCCGAGGCCGCCGAGCGCGTGACGGACCGCTCGTTCGCCTCCCTCGAGGCGCGGGCGATCGGCCGCACCCTATCCGCGACCCGGTTCGGCGTCCTGGGCAACGGGGTGCTGCATCTGCCCAACCGGGAGCCGGTGAAGGTGCCCGTGCCCCGCTCGGTGGACGACGTGCCAGCCCTGGTGGCCGCGTACGGGCTCAAGACGCTCTGGGTCCACCAGGAGGCCATGGAGGCCATGGGCCTGCCCTCGTTCGAGGAGCGGCGGAAGCTGGGCATGGCCCAGACCCGGGCGGCCGAGGGCAAGGGCGAGGAAGACTCGGTGAAGCCGCCGGGGGCGATGAACCCCGTGGCGCACCCGTGGGCGATCCCATCGGCCGGGTCGCCCGTGGCCGAGCTGCACCCGGCCGGGATCACGGCATGGATGACGCTGGTCCTGGCCGACGAGACCGCACGGGACCGCCGGGTGGTCGTGGCCGTGCCCGCCTATGAGCACCGGTTCGACAAGGCCAAGCAGCCCGGCCGGGGAGGCTGGGGCGGGGCCGAGACCCCGGAAGTCCTCCTGGACGCGCTGATGGTCTACCTGATGTCCACGCTGCACGGCACCCAGGAGCGGCCCAAGGTCGTGCCGTACTTCCAAGGCCCGAACCAGACCGGCGAGGACTTCGCCGGCGGGAAGGGCAAGACCGAGTTCCTGTGCCAGGCCGTGCGCGAGGGCGCCGTGCCCCCGGCCGCGCAGGGTCTGCGCATGGTGCCGCTGATGGTCCCGCAGCAGTGGCACCGCGAGCCGACCGAGGCCGAGCGGGCGGGCGGCTGGCTGCACCGGTACGACAAGACGGCGGCCTGGCTCGGCGCGTACGGGCCGACCAAGCTCGGCATCGGGGAGCCGACCCACGGCGGCGAGGGCACGCCGTTCGACAAGGGGATGGCCGGGTACTGGCGGCTGGCCGACGTCCCCGGCACCGGTCTGCCGGGCCTGCCGGACTTCCAGTTCCGCGAGATGCCCGAGGGCGGCTATTGGCTGCCGACCCCGAGCGTGGAGCTCCTGATGGATGAGTACCAGGAGTGGACGCCGAAGGTGCTGGAGTCCTGGCACTGGGAGACCTCCCCGGCGGCCCTGTCCCGCATGTACAAGCTGATGTCCACCAGCCGCAACCGGATCGTGGCGGCCATGGAGGACGGACGGCCCGGAGCGAAGTGGGCCAAGCAGGTGCACGGCCGGATCTACCAGAGCTTCCGCGGCTACCTCTCCCGGCGGGAGCACAAGACCGACCACGCGACCGGCGGCGACTTCACCAAGGACGTGTACTTCCGGCCCGACTGGGCGCACATGCTGATCGCGCACGCGACGGCGAACCTCTACCGGGGTCTGGCCAAGTTCGCCCGGGAGGACGGCCGTCTCCCGCTGAGCGTCTACGTGGACGCCGCCACCTACGTGAGCGACGACGCCGATCCGATGGCGGCCAAGCCCGCGTCCATGGAGATCGGCACCTCGGGCCGCTCCTGGAGCATCGAGGGCCAGGCACCCATGGCCGAGCTCCTTCCGCTCCTGGACGCCCCGGAGCACAAGACCGGCGCCCACGGCGCACTGGACCGGTACCTGAACCAGCGGGGGGAGTGACCCATGGCCAAGTGGTGGAAGTTCGGCAGGGGCAAGGACCGCGAGGAGGGCCCGCGCCCAGAGCCGACCCCGACCCCGGCGCCGGCGCCTCGGCCCGAGCCGACCCCGGCCCCGGCTGAGGAGGGCGGGAAGAAGCGCGGCGGTCTGCTCGGGCGGCTGTTCGGCCGGGGGAAGAAGAAGGAGGCCCCGGCACCCGAGGCTCCCTCGGCTCCGTCTGCTCCGTCCGCGCCCTCGGCTCCCTCGGCCCCGGCCGAGGAGGCGGCGCCTCCCGAGGCTCCCGGCGAGGAGGGCGAGGGTGAGGGCGGTCCGGCCGGGCCCGGGGAGCGGCCGGAGCGGGTCTACCCGCCGTTCCTTCACGTGAGCGCGGACGGTGACTGGGTGATCTCGGATACCGAGTGGTCGGGCACGATGTCCGGCACGCTGCACGGGTCGGACGTGAAGACGTTCATCGACGCCATGGAGGCCAAGGGCGGACCCGACTACGACGTCGCCATTCCGTTGATCGCGGACGCGTACGGGATCCCGGGCGGCCTGATCAACGTCTCGGCGTCCACGATCCACAGCGTGGACTACTGACCCGTCCTCAGAACTGAAAGGGCATCAGCATGGCTGCCTCCGAACCGCACTACACGATCACGTTCACCGACAGCACCAGGGAGGACGGCGTCGCCGAAGGCATCGACGTCCGCGGCAAGTACCTCAAGTTCCGAGAGCACGGGCTCTGGCTCACCGGTTGCTGGGAACTGACCGTGTTCAAGAACGACGGGGACGAGTCGAGGAGCTTCCAGGTCGGCGCGGCGTTCTTCCCCTGGCACCGGATCGCTGAGGTTTCCGAGGTGTACGAAACCGCAGACGACCTCGAAGAGTGGGCCGAGACCAACGGCCTAAACTTCGAGGAGATCCAGCGAGCGGAGAAGGGTTTCAGCTTCTCCAACGGCGGCTAGAACGGCTCGCCGAGTGCCCAGCATCGACCCTCGGTGCTGGGCACTCGGCTGTCGCGCGGCCTGTCGCGCGGGCCTGTCGTGTGCGGTGCTGTCGCGTGCTGTGAGCTGGGCAGACGGGCCGGAACCCCCGGGCCTGGTCCGAGCGCGACAGGGGGCCGCACAGGGCGCGTCGTGGCGTCGTGCGGCTGTGGCGTCGTGGCGTCACCACGGGGCGGGCCGGGAGGCTCTACGCTGCCGCCGTGGACATCTACAGCATGACGAACCAGAAGGGTGGGGTCGGCAAGACGGCGAACTCCATCAACCTGGGCGCGGCCCTGGCCGAGTACGGCCGCCGCACGCTCCTGGTGGACTGGGACCCCCAAGGTCACCTGACCGAGGCTTTGGGCGTGCCCGAGGCTGCCGAGGGCCGGACCATGAAGGGCTGGGTTCTGGGGGAGTGGACCGGCGACCCCCACCAGCTCCTGGTGGAGTACCGGCCGAACCTGTGGGTCCTGCCGACCTCCCTGGACATGTTCCTGCTCGACAAGGGGCTGTACGCCGCGACCAACCGGGAGATGCGGCTGGCTCACCTCCTGGAGCACTTCGAGGAGGACTTCGACGCGGGGGTGCTCGATGCCCCGCCCTCGCTCGGCATCGGGACCGAGTGCGCGCTGATGGCCGCGCGCCGGCGCCCCGGCAAGCGCTCCGGACTCGTGATCCCGGTCGAGGCCGAGGACTCCAGCATCCGCGCCCTGCGTCTGCTCCTGCGTCAGGTCGGCATCCTGTGCGCCGACATGCGCACGGACATCGACATCCTGGGCCTGGTCCCGAGCCGGTTCGACATGCGCGACGGCGAGATCGTCAGTTCCATGCTGGACGCGTTCCGCGGCCTCGGTGAGCCGCCCGTCATCGCGGAGATCCGCAAGCGGACCGACATCCGCAAGGCGTGGCGCGAGAAGAAGTCCGTCCTGGAGTACGCGCCCAAGTCCGAGGCCGCCGACTGGTACCGGGACCTGGCGAAGGTGGTGCTGGCCGCGTGAACGCCTCCCGCAGCTCTCTGCCCCCGCCGGACATGGGCGGCCTGACGGGCGACTGGAAGACCCTCCAGGATCTCCGGCGCCGTGAGGCCGAGAAGGACCAGGGGGCGGACCGCCAGGAGGACGCGCCCGACGTCCAGGAGGAAGAACAGAAGGAAGCGCCTTCGGCGCCCGCTCCTTCCAGGCCGGGGAGGTCGCGGGGTGGCCGGCGCCCGGCCCCGGCCGTGAAGGACGCCGTGGCCCACACGGTCCGGCTGGAACCCGAGGAGGCCAGCGACGTGGACCGGTTCATCCTCGGCCTGCGCGACGACGCCCGGCGGACCCGGCTGGACAAGGCCGAGGTCTACCGGGAGCTGATCCGGCTCGCCCGCGAGGACGACGCGGTACGGCGCAAGCTCCTACGGCGGCTGAAGCCGTAGCGGGCGGCCCTGCGGCCGTCTGTGCCCCTGCCAGGCCCTTGTCTGGCAGGGGTTTTGCCATGTATGTGACGTCGTAGCGTCGTGACGCCACGACGTCACCAACGCCCCTTGCGCATTGCGCACCCCCCTGCCATAGTGGAGACGTGCACAACGCGCACACCGACCGAATCGGGGAGGACCCACCATGGCTGTGACCCTCACCAAGACCGCCGGGAACCGCGCAGAGATCACCTGGGAGCCGCAGGCGGACGACCCCCGCGGCTACCTCGCCCGCTCCGTCGAGAGCGACCAGCTCGCCTTCGCGCTCGAATCCCTCGGCGCGAGCGAGGCCGGCCACACCGAGCCCGCCACCGAGGAGTACGCCGTGGCCATGGCGACGGCCACCGCCGAGCTCGGACGGCTCCTGGAGCGCCGCGCCGCTGTGCAGGTCGTCCGCCTGCGCGACCACTACGGCCTGTCCTGGCGGCGCATTGCCACCGCGCTCTACGACGACGCCAACAAGCAGTCCAGCGTCCGGCGCCTCTACGATTCCGGCCGCCGACACATCGGCATCTGACCCGCCGAATTCCCCCCGCGAATTCTCCCTCCGGAGCACCGTAGGGGGAATTCCTTTTGCCCGGCGAACCTCACGGATCGTGACCGGTAGTCGTACCGGTCCGGGGGGCACCACGGCCCCCGTGCCCCCCCGACAGGGCCGTGCCCCCCGGTCCTGCCCCCCGTGCCCCCCGGCCACGGGGGCACGGCCGCGCCGGGGGGCACGGGAAACACCCTCCTGACCTGCGGTTATAGAGCCCGTGCCCCCCGTGCCCCCCGTGCCCCCCGGATTTTGGCCTCCCCATAGGAATTTGGGGCGTTCGTCGTACGATCCATCACCCTCCGTAGTCAGCGCCCGAAGGGCGGAAACGGTCGAATTCGGCCCGAGAATTCACCCGACCGGCCCCCGGAAAGACGAAACAATTCCTCCGGAATTGTAATTCCGGTGAATTCCAATTCCCTTGAATTCTTCGCTCGGGTTTTCAGATTGGAGCGATGAAAAGACGCTCCGCGCCTTTTCACATTCCCCGTTCAGGGGAATTTCCACGTTTTCCGCTGCGCTCCAAACGTGGAATGCGATTCGCTCCGCGAATTGGGGCCCAATTTCCCTTCGGGAAATAGACCGGCCTCTATTGGCGCTCCGCGCCAATTA
>NZ_JAPEPZ010000010.1 GCF_026339875.1 Streptomyces sp. NBC_01571 | reverse complement strand
GCAGACTCGACGCGGTGCCGCTACGCGGCACTCACCGCGCTCCGCGCGGAGCCGGAACTCCGTTCCGGCCGGCCCTATCGCTCCGCGATATGGCGGACCTGACGGACCCTCCGGGCCCGCCAGGAAAGACGCAGCAGCAGGGAAGGGCGCTGCGGGGGCGCGTTGCCTGACGGATGGTCACTCCCGGTAAGGTTCGATCGGTTCCGGTCAACGCGCGTGCGTCACTTATCAAGCTGGCTTGGTTCTGGGATGATAGCTAGGTGCCTCTCATTCCTCGGTGTCCCGGATGGTGAAAGTCGTCATTCCGGAGACTGGATGAAATCTGGGGTCAAGAACCGTCACCATTCCGTACTCCGAGCATTGGACTCTCGTGACTCAGATGGAATTGCGCCCGCATCAGGTCGAGGCTGTCGATAACGTCGCTCGCATTCTCGGCGTTCCTCTCGGAGGGCGCATTCCTCCGGATGGCTTGCGGACACAGGTAATTGCCGCCACAGGATCCGGTAAAACCCTGATCGGCGTGGAGTCTGCGAACCGGCTTTCCGCCCGCCGGGTGCTGGTTTTGGTGCCGACGCTGGACCTGCTGACGCAGATGGCCGGCGCCTGGCGACGTGCCGGTCGGACCGGAGCGATGATCGGCGTCTGCTCGCTGAGGGCTGAGGAGAGCCAGGGCCTGCCCTGCACGACCGACCCAGACGAACTCCTCGCGTGGGTGACCGGGTTGGAGACGGTCACGGTGTTCGCGACGTACGCGTCCGTCGGGCTGGGCATCCTCCAGCGCGCTCACGCGGCTGGTCTGCCCGTATGGAGCCTGATGGTGGTGGACGAGGCCCACCGCACAAGCGGCGACGGCCTCAAGCCTTGGGCAGCCGTGCACGACCAGGCGCAGCTTCCGGCGGAGCGTCGGTTGTATATGACGGCGACGGCGCGGGTGTGGGAGGCGGAGGGTGAGCGGCCGCGGTTGGTGGCGTCGATGGAGGATGGCTCGCCCGTCTTCGGACCGGTGGCGTACAAGCTCACCTTGTCGGAGGCGGTTAGCCGGGGGATCGTGGCGCCCTATCAGGTGCTGTGCCTGGACATCCGTGACCCGGACTTGTACGCGGCTTTGACCAGCGAGGACACAGGTTCTGACGCGGTGCGCGGCGCGCGGTTGGCGGCTGTGCAGACGGGGTTGATGCATGCGGCGGTGGAGGAACGCTTCCGCCGTGTGCTGAGCTTTCACAGTCGGGTGGGTGAGGCGGAGGCGATGGCCGTGTCAGTGCCGGCGGTCGCGGCCCGGCTAGCGGAGCAGGAGCCGGACGTGTACCCGCCTGTGGAGCAGGTGTGGGCGGAGTGGCTGTATGGCGAGCACGCTCCCGGGCACCGCCGGGCGGTGTTGGACGAATTCGCTTCCGATTACCTCGGTGGTCCTGAATTCGAGGGACAGAATGTGCGTGCCGAGTTTCGTGTTTTGTCGTCTGTTCGTGTTCTCGGTGAGGGTGTCGATACTGCCGAGTGTGATGCTGTTCTTTTCTCGGATGCGCGCGGTTCGATGGTCGATATTGTGCAGATGGTGGGGCGTGCGCTGCGGTTGCATCCGGGGCGTGGAAAACTGGCCTCGCTGGTGGTTCCGGTGTTCCTCGGGCCGGGTGAAGATCCGAATGCGTTGCTCACTTCGGATGCTTACAGCACCTTGAGCAAGGTCCTCGGAGCCCTCCGGGCGCACGACGCGGACACGATCGAGGCGCTCGCGGACCCTCGTCTGCGCAACAGCCGACCGGCGGCCGAACAGGACGCTGAGGGCGGCGAGTTGGACGGGGCCGACGAGGTCCTGGAGGGCGTCGACTCGGAGGCGGTGCGGGTGTCGTCGCGGGCTGCGGGAGTGCTGCGGTTCACCGAGGAACGCGACCCGGCCGCGCTCACCCAGTTCGTGCAGCTGCGGGTCATCGATCCCGAGGGCGCGTACTGGCGGCGTGGCATCGAGGCCGCGACCAGGTGGCTACGCGAGACCGGCAGCGCGGAGCTGCGGGTGCCGTTCACGTACGTCACACCGGAGGACTGGTCCTCAGTCGGGTCGCATCCGCTCGGGGCGTGGATCGCGGACCAGCGGCGGTACTACACGGCCGGAACGCTGGAGGCCTCACGCGTGGCGGAGTTGGAGAGGCTGGGCATGGTCTGGTCGGTGCACGCTTCCGCGTGGGATGCCGGCCTGGATGTGGCCCGCGCGTACGCGGCCGTGCACGGGCACTTCCTGCCCGCCGCTTCCGTGGTGTGGGATGCGTTCCCGCTGGGGGTGTGGGCCAAGAATCAGCGTGCAGCGGCCAAGAAGGCGGTGGAGAACGCTGAACGGCGCCTCGCGGGGGAGATGGGCCTCTCGTATGCCGGGGAGCTGTCTGAGGGCCGTATGGAGGCTCTGGCGGAGGTGGATCCGGGGTGGTGTCCGGCGTGGGAGATCGGGTGGCAACGCAGTCTGAGGCTCGCTCTCGCTCACGTCCGTGCCGGGGGTGAGCTCCCGGGTGTGGGTGGGGAGCTGGTCGTGCAGGGCGAGGACCTGGGGGCGTGGGTCGTGGCGCAGCGGGTCGGGTGGGAGCGGCTGATGCCCGCGCAGCGGTTCCTGCTGGAATCGATTGGGGTCGGAGCGCCGGCTGATGGTGAGGCGGTGGCGCCGGTCCGGCGGACCCAGGACGACCGGTGGGCGGCCAACGTCGCCGCCGCCCGCCAGTTCCGCGCTCGCGAGGGGCATCTGCGGGTGCCGAGGAAGGCGGTGGAGGACGTCGCGGGCGAGCAGGTCAAGCTCGGAGCGTTTCTCGACAACGCACGCCGCAGGGCGGGAAAGCTGAGCGAGCAGCGCCGTGCGGAGCTCGATGACCTCGGCATGCGCTGGTAGCGCCTCCGGCGGCCGGTCAACGGTGGTGGCAGGCACTGCCTGCCGGAGCGCGGAGCCACCGGCCGACGCTCAGCCCCACCCCTTGAGGGCCCCGATCCCCCGAGGTGCGCTCCTTTCCCGTCCCGACCATCTGGGAGGGACGGGAAAGGAGAGTGCTGAGGGGGATGTCAGACCCCACACCGGTCCGTGCGCGCAGGCTGACCTGCCGTTTCGTTCCTGCTTGACAAAAGTCTGCGCAACGGTGACAGCAGCTATGTCAGCAACGGTGTACGCAGCTGTGTCAGCAACATGCGCAGCAACAGGGTCCTCACCGGCCGGACTGGGATTCTCGCCGCGTTGGAGCTGGTCGTGAACAGCGCGCCGCCTGGCGGGCAGTTGGCAGCCCGGTTTCGCGGTCAGCGGGCCCGCCCGGGTGAGGGGACGCCGTGCGCGGCCTGCTCGGGGGGGCGGAGGCCGCGCACGGCATGAAGGGCGCCTCTGGTGACTGTGCAGTGCGTGGCGGGGCGCCCACCTGGGATGGTGACATGCAGCAGAAGTCGCTGCCTTGCACGGCGCGCGGCCGGTGCCCGATCCGGGCTTCCAGGCGTTCTCCCCTTTTCCCGTGGCGTTGGCGCGTTGCTGGCTACGGTCCGCTCGCGAGGCCGGCTCGCACGTGGTGATCTAGGTCTCTGAAGTCCTCTTTCTGCGGGTGGCGGGCGGCACGCCAGGGCAGCAGAAAGGGGTGACCAGGCGAAGGAGCAGACGTGGAGGCGCGGTGACCGTCCAGCCCGAAGGGCCAGAGCCGACCACGCCGAGGAAGCGTGGGGGGCAGCGCGTGCGCACGTTGCCGAAGGAGAACCCGCAGCGGGTGACGGAACTGCGGCAGGGGGATGGCCGGCGCGTGACGGAGCTGCGGGGGGAGAATGCGCAGCTCGAGGAAGCGATGCGTTCGCATGCCGTGGTGGACCAGGCCGTCGGCGTCATCCTGGCAGTGGCACATCTGACGCCGGAGCAGGGCCGGGATGTGCTGTGCGGCGTCTCGGAGGGGGCCGGTATCAAGTTCGGGCACGTGGCGGAACTGATCGTCGGTTGGGCCCGCAGCGGGCAGCTTTGCTCCGACATTCGCACCGAGCTCGATCAGCAGCTCCTGCGGCACGCACCGCGCGAGTCGGCCGGCGAATGAGCCGCGCCGGGTCGCACCCCACGACCCTGTTGCCCATTCGGTTACGCGGCGAGGCTGAGTTCGAGTCGGGCGAGGTGGCTGGTGTGGCGGCGGTCGAGTGGCCTGCCGTTCCACCAGGCGTTCAGGCGGATAAGGTTGAGGGCGACGGCGCTGTGGACGTGCTCGAGGTGGGTCTTGGCCAGGCCGCGGTAGCGGGCCCGGCGGCTGTCGGTGACGGCGATCGCTTGTCGCATGGTGCCCTCGACACCGGCGCGTAGGGCGTATGCGTCCTGCCAGTCCCGGTCGGCCTGTTCGGCGCGTGCGGTGCGCAGGGCCTCGGTCAGCGGGCGAGGGTTCAAGGTGAGCTGCCGGAAGCCCCGGCGGCTGGTGGTGCATAACTCGCGGACCGGGCAGGGGCCGCAGGTCGGCTTGGTGAAGGTGACCACGATCATCGGGTGGCCGTGCTGGGTGCACGGGCTCCAGGAGGAGCTGGTCTGTCCCTGGGGGCATGTGACCTGCTGGTACTTCCAGTCGATGGTGAACGCGTCGGCCTGGAAGCCCTGGGCGGCGCGGGCCTGGCGGGACTGGTCGAGCAGAACCGGGGTGATCAGCGTGATGCCGTAGGTCTTGCGGGACTTCACGATCAGTTCGGCGCTGGGGTAGCCGGAGTCGAGGTAGTGCTCGCCCGGAGGCAGGCCGCGGCGCTGAAGCTGCTGGTGGATGCCGTCCAGGGCCTTGGTGTCGGGGACGGTGGAGGCGGTGGTGGCCACGTTCGTGATCAGGTTCGGGGCGGTGCGCTCCTTCTCGGGCGCATCCGTGCAGCTCTCACTCACATGCAGCTTGAACCCGTTCCAGAAGGTGTCGCGCTTGGCGGACCAGCGGGCGTCGAGGTCGTAGGGGAAGCGATGCGCAGATGGCCGGGCGGCAGCCCGTCGCCGCCCTCCTCGGTCCTGGTGCGGCGGGCCACCGCCTCGCGTCCGTTCTGCGCGGTGGTGCGGGTGTAGTTCTGCAGCAGCACGGTGCGCAGGGTCTGCACCGCGGGCAGCTCGCGCAGCCAGGGTTCGGAGCGCGGATCGTAGACGGAGCTGAGCAGGGCGAGGCCGTCGCGGGCGTAGGTCAGCGCGAGCTGGTCGCGCTTGGTGGCGGAGGAGGGCATGCGCCAGGTGTCGATGCGGGTGTCGTAGCGACGCGACCAGCCGGGCACGTCCAGCACGCCGGCGACCCAGTGCGGGGCCGCCACCGTCAACGCCTCCACTGCCGCGCGTACCGACTCACCCGCCAGCTCCAGGCGGTTCAGGTCCCGCACCGCGGAGACGATACGGGTGGAGTCGGTGCGCTGCTTGCCCCCGGCCCCGACCAGACCCTGCGCTTTCAGACGGGTCAGCAGCAGGTCCAGGACCTTCTCCTCCAGACCGTGCTCAACTACCCGAGTGCGGAACTGGGACAGCACGGTGAAGTCGAAGCCGGTGTCTTCCAGCCCCAGCCCCAACGCGTAGGCCCACGAGAGCCGGTCACGCACCGCCTCAGCGGCCTGGCGGTCCGTCAAGTTCTCCGCCATCTGGAACACCGTCACCAACGCCAGGCGCCCCGGAGACCAACCCGCCGGCCCCGTCTTGCCGAATGCAGCCGCGAACTCCTCGTCCGGGAACAGTTCCCCGAGCCGGTCGCGCACCGCCACCGGCAACGGCACCGCGCGTCCGTAGTTCTTCGCCCGGACCGCCCGCGTCACCACGGGATCCGGCTCCGGCCACGACCGCGGCTCCAACGACACGACCACTCCCACCCCGCGACCGGGGATCAGGAAGGAACCGGCCGCAGCACCAAC
The DNA here is from genome assembly GCF_026339875.1 of Streptomyces sp. NBC_01571. Taxonomy (NCBI): domain Bacteria; kingdom Bacillati; phylum Actinomycetota; class Actinomycetes; order Kitasatosporales; family Streptomycetaceae; genus Streptomyces; species Streptomyces sp. NBC_01571. The sequence continues at coordinate 17,833 of NZ_JAPEPZ010000010.1, read as the reverse complement.
CGTGCCAGCACAATCAAGCCGCTGTCAGCCCACAACCCGAATGGGCAACAGGGTCCCCCACGGGCCTGCACTGCTGCCGTTGCCGAGCAGCCCCGGCCGGTGTCGGTCCCGGCCGGGGCTGTGGATGCGGGTGGTCGCGAAGGGGCAGCAGCCAATCGGTGCTGGGCCGGTTCAGTTGGCGCGGAGAGTCCTGACTCCGTTGGCTTCGAAGTCGTAGATGCTCCGGTTGATCCGCAGGCCGTCGACGGCGCCGGCCCACAGGTTGTCGCGGCCCTTGCCCACGGCGGCGGTGTAGATGGTCGGAGCCGATCCGCCGTCGTTGAGGGCGGTCTTCAGCTGGGCGAAGGTGCACGGGGTGCTCTGGTTGCAGCCGGTCGCGGTGCCCGCCGCACCCGTGAGGAACCACTTGCCGGTGGTGGTGGCGTCCAGGTAGGGACTCCAGCGGTCCGTCACCGGGGAGGCCGGCGGCGACCACACCATTGACGAGTAGGTGGTGGCGGGTGCCGCGGTGAGGCGCGGGTTGATCTCGAACCTGATGTTGGGCATGTTCCCGGGGCCGCCGTGCGAGGTGTTCTCGCCGGTCTGGAAGACGTGGAAGCCGATCTTGGTCAGCCCCAGTACCGGGTTGCCGTAGAAGTCGACCTCGTTGCCGAAGTCGACCTTCTCACTGGGCGGCGTGAGGGAGGTGGAGTTGTCCCCCACCTCGATGCCGAGGCTGCCCGTTCCGTACGGCGGCCTGGCCGACGGGCCCGTGACGCCGAAGGAACCGAACGGGCCGTTCCTCAGGGCGGCGACGGGTGAGCCGATCGTGTTGCGGGTGATCACTCCCCAGTGGTCCGAACCGCCTTGGGTTCCGGGGGCGGGCGCCGCCGATCCCGGGACGGCCGAGACGGCGATCGCGGCCAGCGTCGTGACCCCCAGCGCCATCTTCCGCTTCACGCCAGACAGAGACTTCACGTCTTGCTCCTTCATCGCGGTTGGTCGAAGCGCAGGGTGGGCGCCCCGAGCCGGGCCCTGCGTACCGCCCGCCACGTAAGCACTCTCCGCAGCGGCACCTGCCGCGGCGCGCATGGCATATGCCGCCGGTTAATCCGTAAGGTGTATTGCGAAGGCAAGCTCCCGACGTGGAGTCCACGGCGTGTCCGCGCAGGGCCCTCACCATGACGACCGCGACCGCCCCCCGCTCCGACGCCCCGCGTGAGCGCGGCCAGACCACCTCCCTGTGATGGCGCACCAGCCGGGTCCCGGCGCCGGAACCCACTCCGGGGCCCGGCTCACCAGCTTCAAGCGGCCAGGGGACCGTTCGCAGCCCTCCAGAGCGGACGACGGGCGGGCTGCGCACGGCCAGCGTGATTATGTCCTGGCGGCCGGCGAGGGGTTCGGACACCGCGTCGCCTGGGCTGCAGGGGCGCCGTGCGCAGCCGCCGGCGGGGGGCGAAACGACTGCGCACGGCAGGAGGCGCCCCTGGGTGGGTGGGGCGCCTGGATCATCGTTGCACAGGCCACGGGGGCTTTGTGCGTGAGTGTGCCGCTCAACGGCCGTCTGCCGGCGGCCAGTTCAAGGCTCCCTTTACAGCCCGGCTGGGGGCCGGGGCGGGGCGTCCTTGTCGGGGCGGCCGAAGAGGGCTTTGAACAGTCCCATCGGGGGTTGTATGGCTGCGTCGACGTCGCGACAGGATGCGCAGTTGCGGCCGTCCGGCGGCGAGGCGGAAGGATCGTCAATGCCCAGCCCCCCGAGCGGGCCGCCGCAGGTCTGACAGGGCGGGAGCACGGGTTCGGGCTGCGCGGGCACGCGCGGCCGGCCCCAGCCCTCGTCGGCAACCGCCCGGCGCTCCTCTCGCTCCCTCGCTTCCCGGGCTTGCTGGGCTTTGTGGCGTTCCTTTTCACGGCGGCGCCAGGCGCGGGCGTCCTTGGGGTTGTCCAGGGCGTCGGTGAGGGTTTCCCAGCGGCGGTGTCCGCAGCGCCACCACACCGCGGCCAGCGGGCCGGACTGCTGGATGCGGTCGAGGGTGGTGAACAGGATCGGGATGGCGTCGTCGTAGTCGTAGTAGCCGTCCGACCGTTCGCTGCCGTAGGTGCCAAACCCCTTGTACGTGCCCGTCCAGTGGTCACGGGTCAGGTCCAGTACCCGGTTCATCCGGTTCTTCAGCGCCTGTTCTCCCAGCCGGGTGCCGGGGTCGAACACCACGAGGATCGGCGGGTATCCCGCCCGGCCGGTCGGCGGGTAGTAGCTCTGCCACAGCGGGACGCCCTGACCCCCGTGGGCCACGGCGATCGAGTGGTCCTTCACCTGCACGCGGAAGAATTCGCGGTAGCGGGCGAACTTGGCCGCCAGGACGTCGTCGGCCTCCGTGCACCGGTCGACCTCCACCAGGAGCACCGGCAGGCCGGCCTCCGGGGCCCGCAGGACCGCGTCCGTACGGACCGAGGGACGCGTGCGGCTCACACCGGGCAGGTTGTGCACCACCTCCGTCGCCCACGACGCCACCGACCCGAACCCTGGCGGGACAGCAGGCACGGTGGGGACGGCAGGCGCGGCGGCTTCGGCTGGCGTCCCTGTAGCGGTCGTTGGCCTGGCGCGGGCGATCGGGCGGGTGGGGGCGGGCTGGGTGCCGGTGAGGGCGATGACGGTCTCGTTGACGGCCATCGCGTGCGGGGCGCCCGAGCGGGCCGCGCCGCGCGCGTTGCCGCCCATGTCCGCCGCCGGGCGTCCGAGTGCTTCCGCGGCGGCGGTGATGCCGAGCGGGGTCAGGCCCCACAGCTTCTGCCCGTCCCGCGCGTGGCCCTCCGAGAGTGTCAGTCCGTGCTTGGCCAAGTCGAGGCAGGCGTTGCGCACGCCCTTGCTGTCCTTGTGCCCCGGACACATCAGCCGGCGGATCTGATCCGCGCTCGCCACCTTCAGCACACCGAGCGCCGCGAGGACGTGACCGCGCACCGAACTCGTCGACCCGTACGGATACGTCAACGAACCACCCACACCCACGTCCTCTCCCGGCCCCTGCCTCACCGCCCCTGGCGCCGACAGGCGCCCGGGGCCGCGGACCGGCCGCGCCGGGCCGCGCACCCACGCGAACCCGCCGGACCCTCTCGACTCGACGCCGCACCACCCTGCCACCTGCCGCTGACATCACACACAAGGCAAGGGGCAGGAGGAGAGGAGAGAGGGTTGTCGGGACGCATGGTCGGGCCTGGTCAAGGGGTCTGACCTGCACGAACACGCGTGAGGTTACTACACGTGCCGGTAGGGGAGTTGGTAGGGGGATCGGTAGGGGAGACGGTAGGGGAGACGGTAGGGGGAATGGTCGACTCCCTACCCGGCCACACCAACGGGCACACCACCCCGACCGCGACCATGTCGGCCGTTCATACCAACTGGCTGCGCATCCAGGCAGCGTGTTGGCGGCGTCACCCACGCGGCCAGGAGCGGCAACGTGCTGAGCCACTCCTGACAGCCGCTTTTCACTGCGTCCAATGGACGCTGTCCGGGGCAGAACCGGCACCGCGTCCACGCCGTCACCCACATGGGCCCGCACACCCGGTAGGCCACCCGAAGCGTCACTACCGTGACATGCAGTGCCCGAGCCGATGCTGTGGGCGCTTCGCACATGTCCCCGGGCGGGGCCGGCCCTGTCCTGGACCGGCCCCGCCCGGACGAACCTCCGGGAGATCTCCGAGATGACCACTTCCGTGCAGCTCAACCGTATCCAGCAGCGCTTCGACAGCTGGGACGTCAACGGCGACGGCCAGATCGACCGCGCCGACTGGGACGCCGAGGCCAAGCGCATCCTGCAGGCCTTCGGTGAGGCACCCGTCTCCCCGGCCGGCCGCTCCCTCACCGACGCCTACCTGGGCATGTGGGCCTTCTTCGCCGACAAGGCCGGGATCGACGAGCACAACGGCGCGCTGACCCCCGAGCAGTTCAACCACATCGCCGAGGAGCACGTCCTCGAAAACGGCGGCGCCGGCTTCAGCCGGGTCGTCAAGCCGGTCATCCGGGCCATGGTCGAGCTGGTGGACGTGGACGGCGACGGCCAGGTCAACCCCGGCGAGTTCAAGACGTGGCTGGACGCCATCGGCGTCACCAACGTCACCCCGGCAGACGCCTTCCGCCAGATCGACGCCAACGGCGACGGCCAGCTCTCCGTCGACGAACTCGTCCAGGCCGTCCGCGCCTACCACCTGGGCGAGATCGACGTACCCCTGCTCGGACACTGAACACTCGGCAACCGACAACCGCACGCTGGACAGCAGACGGCCCGGAGCCAGCACGAATCCGGCTCCGGGCCACACCACCCCGGCCGCGACCAGGTCGGTGGTGCGCACCAGCGCTGCGCTGTGAGCGCCGGACGTCCCGATGATCACGGGGGCGCCCGTACTCTCCGGGACGCCACCAGGTACCAGTACAGATCTCACTCTCGCGCCCGGGCAACACCGCGACGGCAACGCGTCACCAAGGGCGGCGTGGTGTGCGCAACCGCCGGCACCACTGCACCTGGCCATCGCCCCGAGCACGGCAGGTCACCACCTTGCGCTCCCGTACGCATGCAGCCCCGGTCCGGTGTCGGTCCCGGCCGGGGCTACATGCGTGACTGTGAAGGGCGGTCGCCTACGCGGCTAAAGGCTCCATGAGGCTTCAGCCGAACGATCTTCCTCATGGGCTAGAGGTGAGGCCCGGGGACACTGTCACCTTCGCAACCACGCCTGGTGTAACCGGCGTAAGCCTCCGGACCTTCCATCCGGAAGGGCCCGTCCTCGTGCCGAACACTGGGGGAAACGGGCATCGCCGCTCTCGCCTGGCCAGCCAAAGAGGCCAGGCGAGAGCGCAACGGTCCCCGCAGGAACGTGGTGACCGTAAACCACGGCACTGACATCCACGAGCCGCGCCGGCTTCACCGCCTTCAGAATGTTTCTGTCATCCCGTACAGACCGGCCGGGTTGGCAGGCTTACTGCAAGCCGCAGCATGTGCTCACGCTCGTGGCTGGCTCGGACATCGAAAGCCGGGCGCGGTAGGAAGAGGTCAGCCGGCGTCAGGGTTCAGGAAAGGGCTGTCGGCCTTCGTGGCGGCGGGATCAGCGGCAGGAGCTCCCACAGAGGGCGGCTCCCCGTGGCCCACTGCGCCAGCACCTGCCGGTCGACCAGGTGGAGGCGTTGCTGGCGTGCGAAGTCACGGCCGGGCTGTGTGATCCGCCCGTTGGTCACCAAAACGACGACGTCGGCTTTGTGGACGGGGCGTCCGGTTCCGTTGAGGACTTGGAGGTCGGGTGTGCCGACTGCGGCTCCCTCGTTACCGCTTCGGCGGTGCTTGCACTGGATGACCCAGCGTCGGCCGTGAGGATCGGTGGCCTTCACATCGGCGCCGAGGTCTCCCCTACCTCCCACGCGAAGGGCGTCTGAGCAGCCGTCGCGTCGCATCAGGTCTCGGACGGCGACTTCGAATTGCTGGTGGGTCAGTGCGTCGAGCTGCGAGATCGCGTACCGGAGGGCGCGCTGCTTGACCCGCTCCCACTCCAGGCGCTGTTGGCGCTGCTGCCACCATCCGCCGGCGGCCAACGCCCCCAGCAGGAGGGCTGCGAGCAGGATCCACCAGTGCGCCAGCAACCAGTTCACCACTACGACCACAAGGCCGATGGCGGCGGCCGCGGCCACGCCTGCGGCGACGAGCTGAGTGTCCTGCTGTTGCTTGCGGCGCCGGCTTGGGCGGCGTGCGGGTCGCCGGGCGGGCGGCCGGCGGGTCACCGGCTGCTGCCAAGGGTGGAGAAGTCGATGGGGTAGGAGACGGCCGGTGCGGGCCGCTTCCGCTTGGTCTTCGCGGTGTTGAACTTGATGGGGTACGACACCGTGGGGCGCGGCTGGGCCACGCGGGGTGCGTGACCGGTGCTCTGGTTGGAGGTAACCGGGTAGTGGCCGGGCGACTTCTGCGGGCCGGTGTCTTGCGCGGCTTGGCCTCCGTTGTGCCCGAAGGCGACTACGGCCAGGGTTACACAGGCGAGGATGGTCATCTCTCGGCGTGCGCCCGGTGCCCATCGTGAATGGCCGCGTACAGGCGTCCCGTCGGATCGCACATAGGGCCGAATAAACGGCATCTGATCCCCCCATAGGTCCTTCGTCTCGTCGAATCACCATGCTGGCGGCGGGCACTGACAAAGGATCAGCCGTATTGGGATCCGATGTACTGTTTGGGCTTTTTCAGGACATCTGCAGGTCAGCGCATCAAGCGGGAGGTGTCCAGAAGTCTTCGAACGCCGTTCGTGTCGGCTCTGGTCTCGCATCGGGCGACCTCTGCCGAGAGGCGCGCGGGATCCGTCTTCACCGATCGGGAGTTGTTGTCCGCGGACAACAACTCGAGACACCTGGGGTCCTGCTGTCATACCGGACGTCGGGTGAGTAAGGTAGCGCCATGACCGCTCCGTACGACCCCAGTGATCGGGAAAAGGTAGTCGCCAAGCTGCCTGCGGCGCTGCGCAAAGAGTTGAAAGTCCGCGCAGCCGAGGCAGATACCGACATTCAGGATGCCGTGACGCAGGGCGTCGATGCGTGGCGTAAGGCCAAGGGCCGGCCGCTCGTCGACACCACGGGTGGTACGTCCTTCGCGACGTACCTGCCGGCTGGGCTGTACGACAAGCTCAAGAAGGACTGCAAGGCCCGCGGCATCAGCTACAACCAGGGCATCGCTCAGTCGATCCGGCTGTGGCTGGATGAACACCCCTCGCCGCGTTCCAAGCCGCAGCGCAGCTCGGGCGCGCGGCGCATCATCTTCGGGAACCAGAAGGGCGGGGTCGGCAAGACGTCTGTGTCGGCGGGCGTTGCCCAGGCTCTCGCGGAGTCCGGTCACCGCACTCTGCTGATCGACTTCGACCCTCAGGGGCACCTGACGAAGCAGCTCGGTCACCCGCTCATCGGGATCGACAGCCCGAGCCTCGCGAAGCACATGCTCGGTGAGGTCAAGGACGGGGAGCTCGCGGACCTGCTCGTGCCGATAAGGGGTGGCGACTTCGAGGACCATCTCTGGCTCCTCCCTGCGTGCAAGGACGCCTTCTTGCTGGACGCCAAGCTCGCGACCAGCCGCGTGGTGCGTATCAAGGAGACCGCGCTGGAGAAGGCGCTGGAGCCGCTGGAGGGGGACTTCGACTTCGTCGTCGTCGACTGCCCTCCGAGCCTCGGCTACAGCATGGACACGGCGATCTACTACTGCCGTGCCCGGGACGGCGAAGAGGCAGGCACGTCGGGCATCGTCATTCCCGTGTTGTCCGAGGACTCGTCGGCCGATGCGTACGACATGCTCGAGGAGCAAATCCAGGACCTGGTCGAGGACTTGGACGTCGACATCGTCCAGCTCGGCTTCGTGGTCAACATGTACGACAGCCGCAAGGGCTACGTGGCGACGTCATCCCTCGAGCAGTGGCAGAAGATCGGGGAGCCGCCGGTGCTGGCCATCGTGCCGGAGCTGAAAGACCAACGGGAGGCAGTGCGGGTCAAGGCTCCCCTGCTCGCGCACGCCCCCTACTGCGAACAGGCAGAAGCAATGCGGACTATCGCACGGAGGATCAGCGGATGAGCGTCGCCGACCGGCTGGGAACCGGATCTTCGTTCAGTGAAGCGCGGCGCACCCGCAGCGCCCGCGGTCGCGCGAAGGCGGTGACCCAGGGAGACGTGCCCACCTACGAGCTGGTCCGGCTGCGGCTGGACGAGGTCTCCCCCACTCCCCTCAACCCGCGCCGCAACTTCGGCACCGACGAGGACAAGACACGCTTCGGCGAGGAACTGCGCCAGGCCCAGCTCGCCGCGTGCGTCGCCGTGTCCCGCACCGCCTACCTCGCCCTGTGGCCCGACCACGCCGAGCGGATCGGCGAGGTTGCCCACGTCCTGGTCAACGGCGAGCGACGCTTCCGCAGCGCCGTCCATGTCGGCATGGACGCCCTGGACTTCGTTGTCCGCGACGACCTGGCCTCCAGCCGCGAGGCGTTCATAAACCATCTCCTCCAGGAGAACCTGGAGCGCGAAGACTTCGACGTCATCGAACGAGCGCGCGGTGTCCGGTCGCTCGTCATCGTCTGCGGGGAACAGTCTGAGCGCGGCGCGCGATCCCGTGCCGCGGAACGCCTCGGCAAGGACAGGTCGTGGGTGACCAACCAGCTGAGTCTGCTCGAACTCCCAGATGAGCTGCAGGCGATGCTCAGCTCCGGCGAGCTCCCGGAACGCGATGGCCGGACTCTGGCGCGGCACGGCAAGGAAAACCCAGGCGTGGATGCGGCTGGCCTGCTCGATTACCTCAAGGACCTGAAGGATCTCGCCGCGCGCAAGCGTGCCGAGGAAATCGCGGCCGTACAAGCCGTCCGAGCAGCCGACGGGGTCGGCGCTGGCGACGGTTTGTTGTCCGCGGACAACAAGCAGGATGCACCCCAGGAGGAACCGGGGGAGGATGACGGGCCTACCGGTTTGTTGTCCGCGGACAACAAACCAGACGCAGAGAACCCCTCCTCTGCCGCGCCCGACGGAACGCTACCCGAGGCACCAGAGGCTGCTCCTGCACAGGCGTTGTTGTCCGCGGACAACAACCAGGGCGTGAAGGCCTCCCGGTCTTCCTCGCCCTCGGTCCCTGCTCAGCAAGCAGGCAGCACGCCCGTGGCGCCGTCCATCGTGCTCCGCAGTCCTCAGCAGATCGTCGATGAGCTGGCCGAACACCTGACGGCTGAGGAGCTGGCGGAGCTGACCCAGTTGCTCGAGGAACGCGTCTCTGCAGGTGCCGCTTCTGGCTGATCGGCCACCTCGGCATTCGCTCTGACACGCTCAGACGCCTCGGTCCCGTGACGTGGTCACGGGACCGAGGCGTCTGTATGGCGAGGCGCTGTCGCCAGGTGCGCTGCCAGGCACCGCTGATCGGCACGGTGCTGGGGCTTCGAGCGAGCGGCTCCCGGGCCCGTACGCGACTCTCCCTGCGGCGACGCAGCGAGGTTCCGTGCCGGTCGGCGCGATGTGTCAGTAGAGGTGGATGTAGCCCTTGCAGTCGTCGAACACGGTGTGGATGTAGATCTTGACGTACGGGTGTCGGCTTGACCTTCCCCTCGTAGCGTAGAGACCGTGACTGCAGGGGAAGTTGAGGGTCATGGCGGGCAAGAGGCGGAAGTTCGACGCGGAGTTCCGTGAGGGGGCTGTGCGGATCGTGGCGGAGACCAGCAAGCCGATCCCACAGGTCGCGAAGGACCTCGGGATCAACGAGACGACGCTGGCCACCTGGGTGTCGAGGGCACGGGCGGCCGGCAAGGCCGGTCCGACGGGTGAGAGCGAGGAACTTGCGCGGTTGCGACGGGAGAATGCCCAGCTCAAGCGGGACAACAAGGAGCTGGTCATGGAGCGTGATGTCCTCAAACGCTGCATGGTCCTGTGGGTGAAGTAGCTGTTGCGGACCCGGCGGCGCTCGTCGGGGTGATCAGCGACCAGAGGACCGATTTCAAGATTCCGCATCGCACCTCCTGTCGAGCCCTGGGGGTGTCGGAGGCGTGGTTCTACAAGTGGCGACGCAGACCGTCCGAGCCGACGAAACGCGAGGTCAGACGGGCACTGCTGGCCGAGCGGATCTCGTACTTCTTCGACCGGTCGGGCCGCACCTACGGCTCGCCGAGGATCACGCTGGACTTGTGGGAGGAGGGCTGGCAGGTATCGCAGAACACCGTCGCCGACATCATGGCCGAGCTCGGCCTGCAGGGCCGCAAGCCACCACGCCGCCGGCGTTCGCTGACCCGTCCCGGGAAGCGGAAGACGGCACGTGACCTGGTGCTGCGCAGGTTCGACGCGATCGCGCCGAACATCTTGTGGTGGGGCGACATGACCGAGATCGACACCGACGAGGGCAAGCTCTACCTCGCGAGCGTGCACGACGCGTTCTCCCGCCGGGCCCTGGGCTATGCGATGGGCGACCGGCACGACACGACGCTGGTCAGCGCCGCCCTGCAGATGGCGATCGCGACCAGAGGCGGCCAAGTGGACGGCGTCATTTTCCACACCGACCGCGGATCGGAGTACAACTCCGAGGCATTCAGGCAGCTTTGTGGCAGGTGGGGCGTGGTGCAGTCGATGGGCCGTGTCGGCTCCGCCCTGGACAACGCTGCCGCGGAGTCGTTCCACTCGGTCCTCAAGGTCGAATACGTCCACCGACACCGTTTCGCCACCCGCGCCGAGGCGCGACTGAATACCGCCACCTGGATCGCGGACTTCTACAACACCAAACGACGCCACAGCGCGGCCAGCGGGCAACCACCCGTCGAGTTCGAACGGATCATCCAACAAGCGCGAGCTCGGCCCGATCAACAAGACCGGGCCGCATAACCAACGTCTCTACGAAATCTGGGGATTGACAGCTCAGCGCGTATGGGGTGGAACATGTCGCGTTGGAAGGCGTTACCGACGTCGCTCGATGAACGAGCGCAGAAGCTGGTCGTTCAGCTGCGCTGGCTGAAGGACCGAAGTGGTCTGAGCCTGACGTCGCTTCAGTCCAAGACGGGGTACAGCCGTTCCTCCTGGGAGCGGTATCTCAACGGAAGGGCGCTACCGCCGCGGGAGGCGGTGGAGGCGTTGGCGCATGCGACCGGCGTCGATGCGACGAGGGTCCTGGTCTTGCATGAGGTGGCCGCGGAGGCTTGGCAGCCGGTAGCCGGCACGTCAGTTGAGCCGGCTGTCTCCGAGCCGAGGGGCGTCCGTCCCGCAGTACTGATCGGTACTGGCACTGTGGTAGTCCTGGGCGCGCTCATCGCCGGACTGCTGGTGGCAGCTCCTTGGAAGGGCGGCAGCCATATGGACGGAAGCACGAAGGAGGCAGCGCCCGCTTCCGCCTCGGCGGCGGCGTTCGTCTACCAGCCGGGCAAGACCTATATCTGCCCACTCAAGCGGCAGAAGGGGCAGCTGTACGCGGGTCACAGCACCGCCCGTGTCAAAGTACTCGGGCAGGGGTCGCAGGGCTGGGACGTCGTGGAGGTTCAGTGCCTGCTGCAGCACGACGGCTTTGACCCCGGTGGCGTGGACGGTGTCTACGGCGCGAACACCGCGCGGGCCGTCAAGCTCCTGCAGAAGAAGGCCGGCCTGTACACCGATGGTGTGGTGGGGCTGCACACGTGGCAGGTCCTGCGGAAATGACAGACAGCACACGACCGGCCTGTGCCCGGCTGGCGCAAGCACTGCAGGAACTCAAGGCTCGCACCGGGTTGAGCATGGCGATGTTGGCAGAGCGCACCGCGTACAGCAAGTCGTCCTGGCAGCGCTATCTCAACGGAAATCAGCTCGCCCCGCGCGCAGCTGTCGTTGCCCTGTGTTCCGTGGCGGGGGAGCCACCGGGGCGGTTGCTGGCGCTGTGGGAACTGGCCGACCAGGAGTGGAGTGGGCGCGCGCAGGCGGCAGCGCCCACGGTGATGCCGGGGGAGGGGGACAGGCGGCCAGCCACTGGCAGCGTTTCCGCGGATCGCGCTGCTGTCAGCCAGGAGACGAAGTGGAACCTCGGTTGGCGTTGGTGGGCTTTTGCCGCGGCGGCCGTGCTGGGTCTCGCTGCTGCGGCGACAGTGGTGACAGCCATGCCTGGCACGGGTGCGAAGGCTCCCACACGGCAGTCTGCACACTCCGTGCCGCCGGCTCAGAGCTGCGAAGGCCAGACGTGTGCAGGGCGGGATCCGTTGATGATGGGCTGCGCGGCATCCGGAGAGGTCGAGGACATCGGCTCTGAGGAGCCGTATCGGACGTCTGTGGGTGCGTTGCTGGGCTTCAGGTACAGCGCCCAGTGCCATGCAGTGTGGGCGATGCTGTGGCGAGCGGGCATCGGAGACGTAATCGAGATCTCAGGTCAGGGTGGTGGCTCTCAACGAGTGCAAGTCCGGGACATGGATGAAGGTTCCGTCACGACTCCTATGCTCAACGGCAGCAAACTCAGCCGTCTTGAAGCCTGCTACGAACCGTCGGGCCGGCACCCAGAGTGCTTCCGGCTGAGACCTGTGCCTTGAGCCCGATGTCGGAGATGTGGAACATCGGTCTTTCGCGGCAACCACGTCTAATGCAAGGGTCGTTCGATCTGTTCGATTCTTCGTCAGGATCGATCCTAAGCAGGACTCGTCGGGGAGTGTGCCCGGGCCGGTGGCTGAGATCAGCTCAATCTGAGGTCACGACCGCCCCGGTTCGGCGCGTCGTGCCCGGGCTACGACCTGAGGTTGTCACGGGTCGCCATCGGGATCATGGTGGTCCGTTGGTGCGCGCACACACAGGCCATCGGCCGCCGCCCATCGACATCGGAGAACTTCTGAGGGCGCTCGTCGTGCACGAGCACTTCCTGGAGCCCTGGGCTGTTTCAGTATTCGGATCGGCAGGCGGGCGTGGACGGACGACGGTTTGTTGTCCGCGGACAACAAACGGGCTGGGTGCACTCCAGGAGGAACCGGGGGAGGGGGACGAGCAGGTGGTTTGTTGTCCGCGGACAACATCGAGTGCGTGAAGGCTTCCCGGTCTCTCTTGTGCCGAGTGGCCGCGTACTGACAGGCCACTTCTTGCCGACCACCTGCAAGTAAGTGGGCGTACCCGCTGTTGTTCACCTCACGCGGGGTACCAGGTTGCGGAGCGGTAGGAGTCCGGCCGGTGGCGTCGGTCCGCGGCGCGGCGCGAGCCCAACGGGGGGCCGGCCAGCGGTCACACCGTGAAGTCGAGTGTGTAGAGGCCAGAAAGCCAGGTCTGGCGGGGGCTGTGTCGTCGGCAACCGGTGCCTGATGGGATTCGATGGTGCCGCGGGTGGGCCGTGCCTCGCGGACGGCGACCCTTCCGAACTTCGGATCGAGCTGGGTTGGTACTGGCTCGTCCCGTCGCGTCTCGGCCGCGCTTCAAATACAGCGCTGTTCTTGCAGGTCAGAAGGCGGGCCGTCCCACGAGGTCCTCAATTCGGCTCGCTTCCTGGGCAGTTGGCGCCAGTTCCCCCGAATCTGGGTGAGCAAGCCGGGCGGCTTGGTCCCCTGGGCCGTCCCCAACTATCGAGTGTGTCCCTGCGGTTTCCGCAGTGGCGGGAGGAACCGACATGAAGACTTGGAAGGTAGGGATGGCGCTCGGGGCGACGGCTCTTGCCTGCACAGCGGGGCTGGTGACCGCTGGTCCGGCGTCTGCCAGTGGGACCGTGGCGACGGCCGGTGGAGAGGCGGCGGTGGATTTCGCCTCGTACGGCGAGCACTTCACCGTGCACGACTACAAGGCCGACGGCAGGGCTACGGCCGGATACCTGTGGGCGCTGCTCAACGGCACCTGGTCCCGATATCCCGAGGTGGTCAACAGGAACGGCTACGCCGGCAGCCCGGTCACGGTGAACTACGCGATCAAGGAGGGGACGCAGGTCGCGTACCAGGCATGCCTCGGCACTTCTGACGGACCGCAGGAATGTACCGACTTCCACTACGACACGGCCTGACCCCCTAGGAGCCCAAAGCCCGGCTCACTGCACTCGGCTTGGTCGGTCTGGGGGTGAAGGTGCTGACCATCACCCCGAGGTTGATCAGGCTCGGAGGGCTTACCTGGCTGACGACCTTTCGCAGGCAGCATCCTGAGGAGGATCGGGCGTTCCTGCTTGAAGGAAGAGCAGCAGCCGGTCTGACCTGCCTCCGCCTCCGGAACTCAAAGACGCCTCGGCCCCGCGACTGAGTCGGCGGGGCCGGGGCGTTGTCGTGTGTCAGGCTGGTTCGGTGTAGCGGATGGGCTTGCCGAGGCTGTGGGCGTAGTCGATCTCGCGCCGTGTGCTCTCTCCTTGTAGCCGCCCGGATTGACCACGCGGACGTCGTCGGCAAGGTAGATACTCCGCAGGTGCAGCGTGTCCAGCATCGCCTTCATCTGGTCGGCACGTGCCGGATCGGACCACAGCGGGTGCGGCTGCTTAATGACGTCAGTGACTCTGGCCAGCAGATCATTGTAGTTTTCTGGTTGCTCGTCGATCAGGTCGGCTGAGGCTGCCCCGATGCGGTCGCTGAGCTTGACTCTGTCGGGGATCTTGGAGTTTCTCAGTGCGGCAGCGTGATCAACGGGCATGCTCGGGCTGTTCCGGTGACCGATGGAATCGTCGAGGTGCCCGTTGTCGCTCCGCCCCCGTTCCGGTGAGCAAGTCCCCTCTCTGACCGCACGGATTGCACGGGCGAGCAACCCGGGTGGCACTACGGCGATGTGGGTGAGAGACCGGTTGGACGGGCTGTGGGACGACGAGGACTTCGCCGACTGGTACCCCCGTGACGTACGTTGTGGGCGATGGTCAGCAGATGTCCTGGCGCGGGAGGTGCGCAAGGACGTGTCCAGGATGGTCATGAGTTGTGCAGCACGGCAAGCCGCACGCTTCCATCTCCGGGAACGGGCGCTGGTCCACCAGCCGCCGGCGCCCCAGCAGCCGGGGCAGGAGCGGCGGGGCCTGGGGGCCAGCTCGATGCGGTGCCGGTCGGCGTACAGCGACCGGTGCCCGGCGGTGAGCACCGCGGCCGTCGCCACGACCGCGGCCGGGGTGGCAGCGAGCATCAGGACGGTGCGCAGCCGAGGGGCGGTCCTCATGTCGGTCGTCTTCTCGGATGTCAGGCGGCGAGCTGGTGGGCGGGCGCGGGTATGTAGGTGGTGGGGTCGGCGGGGGTTCCGTCGTGGCATTCCAGGCAGCTGCCGAGGGTGCGCAGCGGGATGCAGTGGTGGTAACGGCGACGGCATTTGGGGCAACGCGTCCGTGCTTCCATCGCCTTGTCCAGGGCCCGCTCCTGCGCGAGGGTCATCGGCCGGACCGGCTTGGCGCGGTCGATCCGGTACAGGTACGTCGGCCGGGTGCAGATGCGGCCAGGCCAGAACCCGCACGGGCGGCAGCGCAGCACGATCGGCTCCTGCCCTGCGGGGCGCAGCCCGAGGGCGCGTAACTGGCGGCGGGTAGCCAAGCCTTCGGGGGCGGTTCCCCAGTCGTACGCCGAAAGCAGCTCGTGATCCTTGAAGGTGACGCCGCTGATGCCGCCCATCACCGACTCCAGACGTCGGGCAGCCGGACGGGACGCTGCGGGTAGCGGGGGCCGGGGCGCTGCGGGCGGGGCCGGCCGATCCGGCGGCGCGGGCGAGGAATGAGCACGGGCAGGTCCTCCAGACGTCGATGGGCAGACAGGACTGCGCCCCGCCCTGCCAGGAGCGGCGGGGCGGGGCGCAGGAGGGAATCCCTGGGTGTGAGGTCAGGCCGGGCCGGGGGCGGTGTGCGTGTGCTGCGAGCCGGGAGCGGTGCGGCCCGGGCTCGGGGTGTCCGGCTGTGGTTCCGCAGTGCCGTGCAGGTGGGTTCCGATCCAGTAACCGACCAGCAAGCCGACGACCAATAGCGCCTTGTGGCGGTTGAGGCGCCACCAGGTCGGTCTCGGGGGTTCGGTCAGGACACCTATGACGGCGGGGCCCTTTGCCACGCGAGATCTCTCCTTCGGGTTGGCGGGGATGGTGCTGCGGCCGGGCGGCCTGTCCAGTCCTCGCCCACCGTGCCGTGGCGGTGGGCGAGGACCAGGCGGAACACCCGGAAATTGTGCAGACACGTCTACGGCCCGCACCTTGAAGGGAGCGGGCCGTAGACGATAGAAGCGCGTTGCAGGTGGCCTGTGAGGGCAGTCAGCATCAGCAGCAGAGTGCCAGCTGCGCGTACCAGAGTGGTCAAAGCAGCCGCGAATAGTACTGCTTGAGGTGCTTACCAGTTTCGGTGTCGATGGCCGTCCGGTCCGGGTGAAACTCGATCGCACGGTGCGGGGCCCGGGAGTCCTTTTTCCACTGGGACCCGCCCACTGCGACAATCAGCCGGACCGCTTGGTAGCGGTCCTTGACCGGCACCTTCACTTCCAGATGAATGGGCATGGGAAACTGCCCCGACTCGAGCGGCTGCGTCTGCTCCTTCGCCGTCTGGTTGCCGGAGTCGATACGGACGAGCTTCGGCTTCTCTCGCCAGTCGACCCACACCGACAGGACAACGGACCGGCCCTCTCTGCTCCATGACGCTGCGGCTTCGGTCTTGACCCCATCGATGTTCAGTTGTGTAACTGATACGCCCTTATAGGCGGCTGCCTTCTCCTTGTACTGCTGTTCCTGCTTGTCGTTCGCTGCGCTCTGCCATACCCCAGCCCCTGCGATGGCTAGGAGCGTGTCTCAGTAACCGGCAACCCGCCTGCGGTTCGTGATTATTCATACGGGATGATCACGGTATGCGTGGTGGCGAGGGGCTGTTCGAGGTCGAGCCGGTCGGGAAGAAGCGGCCGCAGGGTCAGCTGGCGGCGGTGGACAAGACGTTTCGGCCCTTCGATCCGCATCAGGTCCTGCTGCTGCCGCCGTCGCTGGACGACTGGCTGCCCGAGGGCCACCTGGCCCGGTTCGTCGCCGACCTGGTCGATGAGGTGCTCGACCTCGGACCGGTCCTGGCGGACTACACCGAAAAGCGCGGCTACCCGCCCTACGATCCGCGGCTGATGGTACGACTGCTGATCTACGGCTACACCACCGGCGTCCGCTCCTCCCGGGCGATCGAGCGCCGCCTGGCCGACGATGTCGCGTTCCGGTTCCTGGCCGCCGGCCAGGAACCGGACTTCCGCTCGATCGCCCGCTTCCGCCGCCGCCACCTCGACGCGCTGGCCGGTCTGTTCACCCAGTCCCTGCACCTCGCACAGACACTCGGCATGGTCAAGATGGGACGCGTCGCGCTGGACGGCACGAAACTGGAGGCCAGCGCCTCCAAACACAAGGCGATGAGCTACGGCCGCCTGGTCGACAAGGAAGAGCGGATAGAGGCCGAGATCGCCGCTCTGGAAGCGAAGGCCCACGCCCTGCTGACCGACGCCGAGGCCGCCGACGAAGCCGAGGACGACACCTTCGGCGTGGACGGCAAGGAGGCGGACCTGCCCGCCGAGCTGGACCGGCGTGAGAAACGCCTGGCGAAGCTGCAGGCCGCCCGCGCGCAGATCGAGGCCGAGGCCGCCGCCAAGGCCCGCGCCCACGCCGAGGACAAGGAACGCCGCCGTCAGGAACGTGCCGCCAGCAGCGACGAGCAGGCCGTCACCGACGCCGGGGAAGCGGCCGCCGCCAAGGCCCGTCCCAAGCCCAAAGCCCAGGCCAACTTCACCGACCCCGACTCGCGGATCATGAAGAACAGCGACGGCGCCTACATCCAGGCCTACAACGCCCAGGCCGTCGTCGACGAAGAACACCAGGTCATCACCGCCGCCGACGTGACGACCAACCCCTCCGACGCACTGAACTACACCACGATGCTCGACCAGTCCGCCCACAACACCGGCATCCACCCCAAGCAGGCCCTGGTCGACGCCGGGTACTGCTCCGAGACCAACCTCGAAGCCGCGAACGAGCGCCAACTGGCCTGCGGCACCGACACCTTCATGGCCACCGGCCGACTCGCCCACGACGAGCAGGTCCCGCCCGCTCCACGCGGACGCATCCCCAAGGACGCCACGCTGAAGGAGCGCATGGCCCGCAAACTGCGGACCAAACCCGGCCGGAAGGCATACAGCCGCCGCAAAGCCATCGTCGAACCTGTCTTCGGACAGGTCATGACCTGCCAGAACGGCCGCCAGCTCCTCCTGCGTGGCGAGGACGGCGCCCGCGGTGAGTGGCGACTGCTCGCCGCCTGCCACAACCTCCGCAAGATCTTCCGACACTCCGGGCTCGCCGCCCAGGCCGGCTGACCAGCCAGGCCCCCGGCCCACGCCACAGGCCCTACCAGCCGAACAACAGCCGGGAAGGACCCAACCACGGCCTCACAGGTGCACACGAAACGGCCGCGACCGATCCCATCGATCACGGCCAGCGAGCCCCTTGCTCGTTACCGAGACACGCTCC
>NZ_JAPEPZ010000009.1 GCF_026339875.1 Streptomyces sp. NBC_01571 | reverse complement strand
ACCACCACTGCCCCAGCTCTGGCCCCAGCCTCTGACCCTGACCCCGCACTGACCCCCACCTCAGCCCCAGCACTGGCCGACGCCACAGCCCCTCACCACAACCAACCCGCCACCCACCCAACACCCCCCCACACCACAACCCGCCACAAAACACGCAAACACGCCCGCCCCACCCGCACACCCCGCCAACACCAGCCCGGACGGCCTCGTCCGACGTTCGACCAGTACATGCAGGCTTTGGAGCAGTGGCGTAAGGAAGCCCCCGCCGGCCAGGACCGCAGCCGCCTCCTGCCCCCACAAAGTACTTCCGTGCTCCTCCGCGTTCCCGGCGCCGAAGTCGTGCACGTCCACATCGGCAAATGGCTGAACAACCTGCAGGACCAAGGGAAGGGGCTGACCGAGGACGAGGCCAATAAGCTGCGGACACTCGGCTGGACCCTCGAGAAGGCAGGGGAGGTAAACAGGGGCGGCAGGAAGGTGCCGCGCTACAAACTGAAGCCCACCCCAGATCAGCGCCAGAACATTCGTCGGCCGTTCGAGCAGTACCTGCTGGCTTTGGACACGTGGCGTGCCGACCACAGCACCGCCATCCCCGGCCCAGGTGCTTCCGTGTCCGTCCGGGGTGTCGATGGCCGAGAACAGTCCGTCACCATCGGCAACTGGCTCGACAACCTGCGGGCCAGGGGGCTGAAGAATTGGGATTCTTTGCTGGCGGGTGCTCTGAGAGCGCGCGGTATCCCCACCATGGAAAAGGACGGCAGTCTCTGGCGCACGGGCACGTCAGGGTCGGTGGTGCCGGTGTGGGGTGTGGAGGTCTACCTGCGTGGCCTGGCCGCCTGGCGTGCCGCCGCCCCCGCGGGCGAGGACCGCAGCACCGCCATCCCCCCCGACGGCACCTACATCACCCTCACCGACCCCACCCCCACCCCCCTCACCGACGCGAGCAACACCCGCCGGCGGGAACACAACGCCACGGACAGCGCGGCCACCACCAGCGGTGCAGACATCCCCATCGGCACATGGCTGTTCCAGGCCCGCCATCAGGGACTGACAGGACTGACGGACCACGAGATCACCCAACTGCAGGCCGCCGGCCTGCATATCGGGGAAACCGACACCAAAACCAGGCGCACACGTCTGTACTGGGACCACCCCGGAACAACAACCCCCACCCACACAACCAGCCCCCGCCACACGGGCACCAGCCACCAACCCGACACACACCAACACCCCACCCACCCCACCACAACCACAACACCCGCACCCCCCAGCCGGAAAAGGCCACGGCCAGCAGACGACGCACAGACAGGTGAACAGCCACCCGGCTCAAATCACGGACGCCGCCCGAAACGCGGGAAAGGGAGGCCCGCCGCCGCGCCCCGCGGCGGCAGGCCCCGCCAGACCGCCCCACAGGGCGACCCCACCACCACCACCACCGCTGCCGCTGCTGTTGCCGGGCAGGACAGGCCGGCCCCGCCCGCCCCACACGCCCAGCCCGCACCCGGCCTGCCGGCCACACAGCCAGACACCGGCACCTCCACCCGGCCCGCACCACCCATGAACACGGACACGCCGGCCCCGCCCACGGACCCCAGCACCTCACACCACCCGGGCCCGCCGATCACAGACAGCGGCTGGCCGGCGGACGGCATGGGCGATGCACCGGCGGGACCGGGTGTGGAGAGGCCGGGGAGTGCCGTGCCCGCCGGAATGTTCGATCCCCGCGCGCTGGATGACCTCTTCCTGCCCGGCGAGCCGCCGACGGCGGCAGCCGAGGGCCGGGGCCAGCAGGCCGAGAAAAGTTCACACGCCAGCCCGAAGCACCGCAAAACCCGCATTAAGTGGACGGATGAACTGACCCTGGCCGCCATGGACGCGTGGCGCAACACTGAATACCCCGACAAAGAAAACTGCACCGAAATCCCCCCAGTGGACGCTAAGGTGAGCGTCCGCATCCCGAACACCGACAGGTACGAAAATGTCCGAATTGGTGATAAAATACACAACCTGATAACTAAGGGTGTGAAACGCGCGTCTCCCTACCTGATCGCGGGACTGGAAAATCGCCACCTCCACATGGAGAAAGTGGACGACCTCTACAGGATTGTCCGCCAGGCAGGCCAAACACGTCGACACGAGTGGTCAATCAAACAGTTTATAGCCGGTCTCCTGCACTGGCGGAGCGAAGACCGCAGCAATACACTCCCGCAACGACGACAGACGGCGGTCTTTGCCGTTCCTGGCAGCGACACCCCTTCCACCGTCCCCATCGGCAGCATTCTGTACAATATGCTGTACGGCGAAAGGAAGCTGACGGGGGCCGATATCGCCCTGTTGCGACAGCACGGCATTCACCTGTCGGAACCGGACAATGGCGGCCGTCGCAGAGTCCTGCAAAACCCTGCGCCGACCGCCTCCGGCAGCGGGACCGGGCCTGACCCGGAAGCCCAGCCACGCCACACACGCCAGGACGGCACCGACGCAGGCGGCCCGCCTCCGCAGCCCCACAGCCTCCCCCAACGCCGCCGCCGCGCGCTCACCACCACCTCGGCCGGGCGACCGGTCCGAAAGCGGCCCCGCCCCACCCCCGCAGGCACCCCTCGCCACTCCGTCCCGCAAGGCGCCCCCACCCCACAGCCCGCGCAGCAGCCAGCCGCCGAGACCAGCCGCCCCGGCATCACCACACCGGAACAAGAACAGCAACAGGACCCGGCACGCGACGCGGCGACCTGGCCCGGCGACCACGCCGACGAGGCAGCCGGGCAGGACCCCGAAGGCCTCGGCGACAAGCCGGCCGCGCACGCTGCCACAGGCGCGACACACGAGAGCGAGGAGAGCACAACAAGGACGGCCGGCCCACCGCCCGCCGACGGCCCGCCCCCGCACACGGCCACCCGCGCAGCCCCTGCCGCAGGCATGCCCGCAGACGCCGGCACCGCAGAGCATCAAGCCATGTCGGTGGAGGACTACATCCTGGACCAGATGAGAGGCCGGCCCCGAACCGCCGAGTAATTGTCAAAACGTGTGGATCAGTTGAGGTGGTTCATGCACGGCAGCTGTAGACAGCTCTGTCGGTGTTCGTCACGGCTGGTCAGCGGTGTGACGGGGGTGGCAGCGGGCGCGAGGTCGGCCGCCTTGATCATGACGTGGACTGACACGACATCAGAACGAGACGGCCGCATCGGTCACGGTGGACCATGAAGGCCACGACCTCGCGTTGGAGGGTTTGCCGGCCTCGGTGGCCGGCTGTTTCGCCCGGTCCGAAACCCGGGAGACGTTCGCGCGGATGGCTCGGGCCATGCTGATGGAGCTCGAGGACGTCAACTGCTGGAACCTGGCCGAAGCGATCTCGCCGACACCACACCATGATCAGCCCCGCAGCTATCTACAGCTGCCGTGTCGATGAGCGTGACGTGCTCGACCTCCCCTCAGGAACCCGGGAAGCCGCCCTCAACGAGTTGGCCTTCCACGCGTCGGCCCAGCTCCCTGCCGACGCGCCTTTGGGTGCACACGAGTCGCCGGTGCGAACGGGGGTCTTCGAAGTTATCGTCGCAGCCTTTCTGGCTGCACTGGGACGACGGCCGGGGACGGCGTCGTCACGCTCCGGACTACTTCGTCCGGCTGGCTGCGGGGCGGGCCCGGGTCGTGGACGTTCGTGCCGAGGACGACATGGATGATCGGACACGGGAGGCCTTCGCAGCGACCGAGCGTGCTTGTGAGGCCGTGGGCTGGGAGTTCGAGTGGGCCGGCCGTCCTGATCCGGTGTTCATGGCCAACGTCCGGTGGCTGTCGCGGTATCGCCGGGCACGCTCCGGTCGGCCGGAGGCTGTGGCTGAGCGCCTTCTGGAGGTGTTCAGCGAGCCGAGGGGCTTATGGGAGGGCAGCGGACGGGTCGGCGACCGGATCCAGGTTCTGCCGGTGCTGTTCCACCTGCTGTGGTCGGGGAAGTTGAAGGCGGATCTGTCGGGAGGGCTGTTGGAGACCGGGAGTCTGGTCTGGGCGAAGGGGCGGCAGCGATGGGCCGGTTGACGCGTCCGCCGACTCTGGTGGTCGGTGAGAGAGTCCGATTCGATGGGCAGGTCCGGGGGGTTCTTGAGGTGACCGCCCAGGCCGTGGTCCTGGAGGATGCCGGGGATCCGCACCGGGTGGTGGCCTTGATCGAGCTGTTCGAGGCGGAGGACTTCGAGGTCTTGTTCCGTCCGGAGCGGATGCCGCTGCCGGCCTCTTCCGTTCTGGAGGCGCTCCCGGCGGCAGCGGTCACACAGGCACTGTGGTGGGAGAGCCACATCCTGGAAGTGGTGCACGGACTGCCGCCGGACGCGGAGCCCGGGACGGAACCGCGCGAGGAGTACGGGCCGGGCACGTCGCTGACCGGGCGGGAGAAGGCCAAGGCCTCGGAGCTTTCGAGGGCTGGGCACCCGGTGACGGCCAGCACGGTCGCCCGGCTGCGTCGCCGCTATCTGAAGGATGGGGTTGCGGGGCTGGCTGATGGCCGCGCGGCCCGCAAGCGGCCGGAGTTCGGGACGGTGGACCCCGAGGTGGTGGACGCGATGCGTCAGGCCATCAAGGAAGGCGTCGACTCCTCCACCCGGACCGCGTCCTACCTGATCTGGAGGACGAAGGAGATCCTAGAGCAGACCCAGGAAGGACATGCGGTTACGTGGCCGTCCCGGGCCACGCTCTACCGGTTGGTGGAGAAACTGACGGCGGGCACCCACGCAACGGGCTCGGCCGTCACACGCCGGTCGAAGGCCCACACGGCGGCTGTCCCGTTCGGGGAACTGACCGTCAGCGCCCCGGGCGAGGTCATGCAGATCGACTCCACCCCGCTCGATGTGATGGTCCGCCTCGACAACGGGGTCGTCGGCAAGGTCGAACTCACGGCGATGATCGACGTCGCGACCCGGACCCCGACAGCGGTCGTTCTCCGGCCGTCGACGAAGTCGGTTGACGCCAGCGTGTTGCTGGCCAGGACTGTTACTCCGGAACTGATGCGCCCGGGCTGGGTGGACGCGCTCAAGATGTCCCGCTCCGTTCTGCCGCACCGGCGGCTGCTGACCCTGGACGAGCGCCTCAAACACGCGGCCGCCAAGCCGGTGATCGTCCCGGAAATGATCGTCTGCGATCACGGGAAGGCGTTCATCTCACGCAACTTCCGAGCCTCCTGCCGGTTCCTGGAGATCGACTTCCAGCCGACCCACAAAGGCGCGCCCTTCGAGAAGGGCCACATCGAGAAAATGCTGGGCTCGGTCGCCACGATGTTCGCGCAGTTCCTCCCCGGCCACACCGGCCGCAACACCGACCACCGCGGCCGGCACCCGGAGAAGGAAAATCTGTGGTCACTGCCCGAATTGCAGGAACTGCTCGATGAGTGGGTCGTCGCAAGGTGGTTGAACCGCCCCCACGAAGGACTACGCGACCCCGACCATCCTGGCCGGCTGTTCACGCCGAACCAGAAGTACGCCGCGCTGATCGAGTCCTGCGGCTACGTCCCGGTCGCCCTCAGCGGCCAGGACTACATCGAGCTCCTGCCCGCGGCCTGGCGGGCCGTCAACGCCTACGGCATCCGGATCAACAACCGCACCTACGACGCCCCGGAACTCGGGCCGATGCGGCGCCACCATTCAGGCGTCACCGCCAAGCGGGGTCTTTGGGAGGTCCACCGCGACCCCTACGACGTCTCCCGGGTCTGGGTACGCAACCACCGCGGAGACGGCGGATGGGTCCAGGCGACCTGGAAATACTTGAACCGGGCACCTGTCCCCTTCGGAGACCTCGCCTGGGACCACGTCAGCCACCAGCTGCCCAAGGCCACCGAGGAAGAACTCGCCGAGGCCGTGGCCGCCTTGCTGACCCGCGCACATGCCGGCCCTACCCAAGTCGCTGAGGGAAAGAAGAGCAAGAAGAACAAGCCCTCCAAGCGGGACCGGCAGGTGACCGCTCGGACCAGAGCCACGGCTCCGGCCGTGATCTCTCCGCAGCCCGAGCCGTCCCAGGAGACCGCGGGCGAGCCCGTTGCGGAAGAACAGCAGGAAGACGAAGAACCGATGGCCGAGGTGATCCCGCTCGGGCTCTTCGACCCGCTTGAGGACCCCTGGAGACGCCCGTGAACACCCCGCTGGCCGACCGGCCGGACGACTTCGGCCGCTACCTGACGGTCCTGCCCGGCTGGCGCGCGTTCGTCGCGGCCTCTGTCGGCAAGCCGATGGTCATGCTCGGCGAGGCTGAGTACGCCGCGCTGGTTCATGAGGCTGAATCCGACGCACTGGCCAAAGACGAGAAGAACACCTACGACGAGGATCGCCTTGACCACCACGCCCGCCTGCAAGTGGTCGCCACCTCCACCGTCCGGCACACCGTCACCTGCGGCCGCCGCCTGGTCATCCTCAACCGTGGCGCGATCAGCGCCCGCCGAGGCCTGATTGTCACCGGGCCGGCCAACACCGGCAAGACGATCTCCCTGACCCAGCTCGGTCTGGCCCACGAACTCCAGGACCGCCGCCGTCACCCCGGCCAGGACGAACGCATACCGGTCATCTACATCACCGTCCCGCCCGCCGCGACACCCCGCATGATCGCAGCCGAGTTCGCCCGCTTCCTCGGCCTCCCGGTCCTGCGAAGCTCCAACATCACCGACCTCATCGAATCCGTGGTCGGCGTCTGCACCAAGGCCCGCAGCGGCCTCGTCCTGGTCGACGAGATCCACAACATCTCCCTGGACACCCGCACGGGAGCCGAAGCGTCCGACACGCTCAAGTACTTCTCCGAGCGCATCCCCGCGACCTTCGCCTACGCGGGCATCGACATCGAGAACAGCAGCCTGCTGACCGGCACCCGCGGCGACCAGATCGCCGCCCGTTTCACCTCGGTCGCCACCCATCCTTTCCCCTACAACGCGGAATGGAAAGGGCTGGTCGCCCAGATGGAAGCCAACCTGCTACTGCACCAGCACAAACGCGGCACTATCACGCGCCTGGACCGATTCCTCCACACCCGCACCGACGGCATGATCGGCACCCTGTCCCACCAGCTTCGCGGAGCCGCCGTCGACGCCATCCTCACCGGCACCGAAAAGATCACCAAAGCCGGTCTGCTGGCCGTCGATCTGGACATCGCCTCCCGCCGCAAGCGCCCGGGAGGCCCCTCGGCCACGAACGACGAAGGGTGCAGATCCAATCAGGGTTCCAAGGTCCACGAGCAGGCCGTTTCTTCAGCGCAGCAGGCCAGCGACGTGGGGCGGCCCCTCAAAGGATCTGCACCCAACGACGAACAGTGACACCATCCGCCCGCAGCACTCCACCGATCGCCCGCCTTCCCTTCCAGACCCGCCCAAGGGCCGGGGAAGGGGTCCGGTCCTTCATCACGCGGCTGGCCCAGGCAAACCAGCTTCCGCCTGCCTACCTGCGGAAGTTTCTTTGTGAACCGCCACTACACCGCGGGGCCCCGAGCTGGGACCGCTTAGCGACTGTCACTGACCGTGATGCCGACCAACTGCGACACACTCTTGAGACGGTGTCATGCGCGGAATGCGGTGCCTCCATATTGGCCAACTCACTTCGCGGCGTTCGCCCGAAGACGTGCTCCGCAGCTTGCCGAACGAAGGTCTACCGCAGGAGACTCCCGCGTTCCACTCCACCCGAACCGGTGCCTTGCCGCGTCTGCGGCAACCTGATGAAGATCCAGTTCGGACAACGTCGCCGCACCTGTTCACCGGCCTGTCGCCAGATTGCCTATCGAGCCCGTCAGCCGGCACCTGAGCCGACGCCTTGCCGTGTCTGCGGCAAGTTGATGGAGGCCCAGTATGGGCAGCTTCGCCAGATGTGTTCGCCTGCCTGTCGGCAGACAGCTCTCGCGGCTCGTCAGCCAGCCCAAGAGCCACTGCTGACTCGCCGGGCCACCGCTCGGCCCCGCACTCCGGGCATCTGCGCGGCTTGCAGGCGTCCGTTGTCCGAGGAGTCAGTCAAGAAGGGTGGCCTGACCTGCTCGCACCGCTGCCGCCAGAAGGCATACCGCCAGCGCAAGGCGATGCCGCCCGAGTAGCGGATCATCCTGCACCGATCATTCTCACCGGCACAGTCGATGCAGATTCGCTGAGACAAACCGCTGAAGCGTGAACCTTCGCTGAGACGAAGATGGATCAGCGCAGCTTCGGTGAGATCGGATCAATCTTCGCTGAGACGGGTCACCGGCCGTGGTGGAGGGACGCTGCGCAGCTGCGCGAGGCGCCCGTAGCGTCACGTGAAGGCGTCACGGTGTGACGTCTTCTGAACGTGATTGCCTCTGGCGGTAGGCCCGGGTGCGGCACCTCGCAGAGCAGTACAGAGCATCCACCCGCTTGCGCGGGCCGCCCGCGGCTTCACCGACGAACCACCAGCTCTTACAGACCGGACACCGCTTCTTCGGCCGGCGGTACGGACGGCCCTCCCGCAAGGCGGCGGCGAACTCCACGTTGGTCCGCCACCACTCCTCACGCTCACGCTTCCCCCGCCACGCCTTCGTACGACAGGCTGTTGAGCAGTACCGGCGCGACTTCCGGCTGCCCTCCGGCAACGGGCTGCCGCACTGACTACACCTGCGGACACTCTTCCTCGACACGCCACCAGGATCCTCCTGGCGGCCATGGTCAGGGCCGCCGACGACCCCCGGAGCGTGTTCGAATTAATTCGAACATTTTCTTCCAAAGTTGGAAGCTTTCCGGGGGCCCGGCAGGCTAGCGGTTCCGAGTCTTCATCCAGCGCAGCAGTGCGCGGTAGACCTGAGGGTCGTCAGTGTCTGCGAACGCCTCCGCGAAAAGCTGGTTCAGCTCCCGGCGCGGGATGCGGCTTCGCTTGAGGTCGTCGGCGAGCTGGCGGGCCCGCTGGTCAACGGCCTGGCGTAGGTGAGTGTCATTCGCGGTCGTCGGCTCGGCAGAGGAAGCGGGGTCGGCCGGGCCGGTCAGCACCTTCTCTGCCTGTTCGCGGATCACGACGGCCGGGGATTCCGTACCGTCCGGGCCGGGCAGCTCGCGCACAATTTCGTTGATAACGCGCGCCGTGACTTTGGGATAGGTCTCGCGCAGCAGCGCATGCAGCGTTGCGGCAGCTTCCACGTCGTAGAGCTTGACGACGGGCAGAAGCCCCTCCACGTGCGAGACGGTGAGCTTGGGGACGTCAGGGAGAAGACGTGCGGCGAGGCGCCAACCGCGGCGCATCCTGCTGGAGTCCGCGAGGCTGATCCCCCAGCCCTCCAGCAGGTCCTCGAACGTGTTGAACTCGCCCCGGTACAGGCGTCGTTTGGCCACCGCATCGAGTGCTTTGCCGGTGAGCCAGAAGTTGCTGTGGTGGCCGTGGACTGCGCGCTGGCACGTTTCCAGGTCCCGGCGCTCAGCTTCGGTGAGCTGTCCGGTGTCACTGCCGGGTGTGTCGGGGTCCGGGATGGAATCCAGAGTGAGGGCGCCGGCACCGGGCGCGGTGGTGGACTTGCGGGCCAGGCCTGCAAGTCCGGAGGCGCGGACGGTGTCGGTCACGCCGAAGCGCTCTGCGGTGGTGTCGGTCATGCGGCGTCCTGTCCTGCGGCCCTGGTCAAGATCTCTCGGGCGAGGGTAGCGAGGTCTTCCGCGACGGACGCAGAGGTGGTGGACACGATGGTCCCCGCGTTGGCGCGTCCGGATCGCAGGTCCCAGAACTTCGGGTTAGCGGCAGCCGCCGCTTCCAGCTCGTGAACGAGCCGTCCGTGGCTGCGGGCGTCCTGGCCGACGGCCTCGCTGTATCGGACGATCGAGTCGAACAGGTAGCCGTCTGCGTTGAGTTCTTCGGCTACCCACTGGCGGGCGTTGCGGTGGATCTGTTTGGAGGCGCTGCCGCTGCCGAACAGGACCACACCGAGCAGTGTCAGGTCCGGGTTGACGGAGCGCTGGACCAGCTGGAACTGGCGGGAGATGGAACCGAGTCCGTCGTTGATGCTGGCTTTGTCCGACCGGGTGGGGGCGACCATCCAGCGTGCGGCGGACAGCGCCAGCTGCTGGAGTGGCGGGTTCTCGGGTGCGCTGTCGAGCACCACCAGGTCGTAGTGGTGGGCGATCGGAGCGAGGCAGATGGCCAGGGAGAGTGCCTGCCGGTGCTGCTGCATGCGGAACGTCGCGGCCAGCATGTCGGGGGCGGCGCCGACTTGGGCCCCGCCCACCACGACGTCCAGGTTCGGGCGCACGCCCTGCACTGGGATGAGGGGAGCTCCGGTGCGCAGGGATTCGTAGAGCGCGGCTCCTTCGTCGTCCACGCCGCTTTCGCGGTAGCCGAGGTCTCGGCCGACGTTGCCCTGCCCGTTGACGTCGACCAACAGCACGCGAGCGCCATCGGCGGCGACCAGGCCGGCGAGGTTCGAGGCAAGTGTCGTCTTGCCCACGCCGCCCTTGCCGTTCGCGATGACGTAGGAATGTCTGAGCGCCGACCGGTCAATCGGCGGGATCTGATCGTCATCAAGCACGGCGGGGACTCCTGTCGCGTACGGGGTGGTGCTGCCCCGCATGTTCCCACGGGCCCCGGAAACAGAAAAAGGGCCCGGCCCCCCGTGTTGTCACGGAGGGCCGGGCCCTGGTAGTCCATCAGCGCTCGCCTGTCTTCAGCACAGCGTCCGTGCGAGCAGTTCGGCGGGCGGTCTGCGCCACGCGGTCGGTCCATGTGCGGGCGGCTTGTGCGGGTGTGATGCCGCGGAGGGCTTCGCTGTAGAGCCACCGGTCGCGGCTGTCGTCGTGGGCGTCCGTGTGGAGGGCGGTGCCGTAGGCGACGGCGACGAGTTGCTGCCAGACGGTGGGGGAGTGTTCGGCGCGGCAGCAGCTGCACAGCGGCTGGTCGATGACCGGGTCGAGGTCGGTCGTGCAGTCTGCGGTGCGGGGGAGGTCGGGCAGGCAGGAGCACGCGAAACATGAGCCCTCCCACGACGTGGGCCACGAGCAACGCCGTTCCAGGCTCACCTGGGAGGCGGGTACGGCGGGCCACTGGTGATCGCAGGCGCGGCATCGGTGGTAGTTGGCCCATCCGGCGCGGCCGGGCCCGGTGATGCTGCGGGTGGAGCGGCTGGCTTTGCCGCAGGCCGGGCATTCGGACTGGACGGTCGCGTCCTCGCGCGTCAGCCACTCGACATCGATGACGGTGGCCGGCTGCGCGCGGCTGTCGCCATCGTCTGTCTCCGTGTACTCCCAGCCATAGGTGTCGGCGCTGGCGCTGCGGACGGGGACGATCCACAGGTGGCGGGTGCCGAAGTGGATCAGGTCGTCCAGCTCTCGGCTGGGCTGGACGCGCGAACCCCAGATCCGGCGGTGGTAGGCGGAGGTGGCGGCGAGGACGCGTCGATCGGTGAGGTGCCCGAGGGCCAGGAGGTTTTCACCCTCTCCGAGCGCGGTGACAGGGATGCCGTAGTGGGCCTCGAACAGGTCCTCGGCACCGGTGAACGTGAAGACCTGGCCCGGCTGGGCAGTGGCGAATCCGGTCATGTGGTGGGGTCCTTCGTTGAGAGGGAGGACTGTGCAGGTCGCGGGAGCGTCGGTGTCACCGGTGCGGGCCGGCCGTCGGTGCGTTCGTGGCGAGGATGTTCACCCAGTCCGGACCAAGCCGCGTCTCCAGCCGGCGGCGCAGCGCGGCGCGTTCGGGGTCGGTGGTGGCGGCCCATACGCCACCGCGGCTCAGGTCCGGGTGGGCCAGCGCCCACCGCAGGCAGGCCGCGGCAATCGGGCAGGCGCGGCACATCGCCTTGGCCCGCCGGATGCGGTCCGCCGCGGCAGCGTCGGTAACCTCGCCGCGTTCGACGTCGAACGTCTGCGGATCGGTGCGGCACCCGGTCCGTGTCGCGGGGGCGGGCAGCGGGATGCGCGGAACGCGCAGGTCGAGGATTGCCATGAGGGGCTCCATTGCCGTGGTCAGGCGTGGTCGTCGTTGCTGCGGGCGCGTTTGGGCTGGACGTCGGAGGCGAACCGGCCCATGCGCGCCTCGGTCGGATGCGCGCGGCCCCACTCCTCGGCGCAGATCTTGTGGACGGGCTCGCCGTAGTGCGAGCGCATCGGGGTGGGCTTCTCGCACAGCACGCAGGGCAGGTCCTGCCAGCGGTCGAAGTGCCGTCCGTCGCGCCAGTCGAGGAGGTTGCCGGGAGGCGGGACCAGGCCCGGCTCGAACAGCAGCCGTCGCTTCGGCTTGGCGCCGGACTGGTGGGGGCGGGCCGGCGCGCTCATCCGGCGGTGGCCCGGTGCGTGCCGGGGCGGCCGGGGCGGCGTCCATGGGTCGTGGGCGCGTAGGCGTCCTGCCGGGTCGCTACATAGCCGCACGGCTGTTCACCGGTCTTGACCCTGTACATGGCCATGTCCGCGCCGCGCAGGAGCCGGGAAGCGGTGGCCGCGTCGGGCAGGTCTGCGGCGCAGGCAACGCCGATCGACACGGCGGGACGCAGGGCCTGCCCGGCGTGGTCGACGGGCTGCGAAAGCAGCGCCCGCAGCGCCACCACCTCGCGGACTGTGTTCGTGCCCGGCAGGAGCAGGGCGGCACCGAACTCGTCGCCTCCGAGCCGGGCCGCGATGCCGCCGTGGGCGGCGGCCCACGTGCCGAGGCGGTGACCGATGGTGGCGATGAGGGTGTCGCCGGCGGCATGCCCAAGCGTGTCGTTGATTGCCTTCAGGCCGCGTCGGCGACCAGGACGTGCAGCTGCCCGCGGCGCGAGCGAGCGAGGCGGTCGATGCGGTTCGTCAGAGCATCCCGGCCGGGCAGACCGGTGAGCGGGTCCTTGCGGGCAGCATCGCGCTGGTGGCGTACGCGGACGTCGTCGGCGAGCAGCGCGGCCAGTGCGAGCGGCACCGAGGCAGCGACGATCAATGTGCGGGACCGCTGACGTAACGCGGCAGGTGCGGGCATCATGGTCTCCGTTCTCGCCCTTTGGGGCGGAATTGAGAGAGGCGCACCCCGAGCTGTGCAGGCGAGGGGGTGCGCCTCTTGCTGTGTGATCAACTGCACCCGGTGGACCCGGGTGCTCAGGCATGCTGGAAGTGCTCTTCCTCTTGTGACGGGGATGGGGAGTAAGGAAGGGCCGCAGCCCGATGCTGCGGCCCTTCCGCGTTCAGTGGCTGTCGGCGTGTACGGCGGCGGTGGTCCGCACCACGTCCGCGAGCAGCCCGGTCAGTTCCCGGCTGTGGCCGACGACCGCTCGCAGGCTCCGGATCAGCTCCGGGGCCAGGCGCCGGCTGCGGGCGTCGGCCAGGACAGCCTCCAGGTAGACGAAGTCGGCGAGGGCGCGGGCGCGGATGTCCAGGAGGCACGGCTGCACGGCGAGTTCGTCGTGCCGGGCGGCGGCGATGCCGGCGGGGTCGGGGGCCTGGCTGTAGGCGAGGTCGGTCTGTGCGGTGAGTACCGCGTCGACCTCGGTGGTGTCGATGTAGGCGCGGCGCCGGCCGAAGCGCTCGGCAATGGCGTCGATCAGGGAGCGGGTTGCGGGCACGAGGACCTCCGGGAGGGTCGTCGCCTGGTCCGGGAGACCGGGCGGACACCGCACGTCCCCGGCCGCCGCGAGGACAGGCGGCCGGGGGTGCGCGGAGAGCGCCAGAAGCAGCAGGCCGCCGGAGTCCGCTACCGCCACGCGGCGACGGCCTCCAGGTACGGGGTGGTCGTGACGCTGTGGCAGTCGAGCGGATCCCTGTCGTTGTGCGGGGACAGGCCGTGCGTGGGGCGGAGCTCCGAGAGGACCTCCATCAGGTCGTCCTCGGCATCGAGGACCATGTCGATGTAGCCGCGGCCGCACGTGCACGGCACGACCAGCGTCAGCACGTCCTCCGCACCGTCGCGTTCGGTGATGCGCAGGGTGTGGTGCAGCCACAGACCCCCGTCCAGCCACGCCACCGCGGACGCCTCCCAGCGCCGACTGCCGTTGTCGTAGACGGGCGGGTAGCCCTGCCAGGCTTCCGCGTCGACGGCCTGCCCGAGCGTGGACGTGTACGCGTTGTAGGTGTGGTGGGCGGCGGCCGTCTCCGCGTCGCCGCGCTGCTCCTGCTCGGTGGGCCCGGCATTCTGCTCAGCGAGATCGAGCAGGTAAGCCAGCGGCGAGTCCGCTCCGTAGCGGCGGGCGAGCGGGGTCAGGGTGTCGGTCATCGGGTGCTCCCTCAAGGTGGGATCCGTACCGGGCCGGACTGTCCGGTCCTCCGCGCTACACCAGCCCGGAATCGGGCTGGCGCGGCACGGGGAGCCGTCAGGCAGGCGCGCGTTCGACCACGGGCCGGTGCAGGTCGCGGTGGACCAGGGCGACCTGGTGGCCGCGGCGGCGCAGACGCCGGGCCAGGGCGTAGGCCGTGACACCGGCACGGTGCCTCCCGCCCGAACAGCCCACGGCGATGGACAGCGCGTGCTGCCCCGCACTCGGTCCTCGGGCGTAGGCCTGCGCCTGAGCGACGGTGGCAGCGAGCAGTTGCCGGATACCGGGCGTGCCAAGCACGGCACGGATCACCCGGCGGTCCCGGGCGGTCAGCTCCCGCAGTCCCCGGTCCCAGTGCGGATCGCGGAAATGCCGGAGGTCGAGGACGATGTGTGCGTCGTCGGGGCGGGGACCGTGGAGGTGCCCGAACGAAGTGATGCGGATGTCCATGGGCCGGGTCACCGGCTGGTGGCCTTGGTGGTCGCGATGAGGGCGGCGACGGTCTCCCAGCCGCGGTGCCAGGAGTGGTCGAGGTGGAACGCGCCGTTCATGCCGAAGTCGGCCAGCTTGTAGAAGTTGGTCTTGCCGGTCTTGTCGGCGAGCTTCTCCAGAAAGCCGTGGCCCGGCACCCGGCGGTCCGCGAGGTAATGCGTGCCCAACGACAGGGCGAGCGCGGCCGCCGCGGCGCCGGGGTGGACCCGGATGCCCAGGGCGCGGGCCCCGAGCCCGGCGACGACCGCCTGTGTGGCCGTGTAGGTGAGGCAGTGGTGCAGGCATGCCTTGCGTCCGTCCGTGGTGCCGTGGACGGTCTTTTCCTGGGTGGCCGGGTTCTCGTAGGTGACCGGGACATCGTCGGAGGCGCCCTTCACGCGGGCACAGAAATCGTTCTGCACCCAGAAGTCACCGATGGCACTGGCAGCGCGGGTCAGCCCGAGCAGGGCGGCGAAAGCGGCGGGACGGTGCATGCTGGTATCTCTCCTGATCTCGGAAACGGGGTGAAGGGGGAGCGGGGCGGCCGACTCTTTGCCGATGCTGCGGCCGCCTCGTACTACGGCTGCGCCCCGGCCTGCAGGGCCGGGGCGGAGCTGTTTCAGAACGGGGGTTCGTCCGGCCAGGCGGCGTGGAAGAGCGGGAGGCGCAGCGTGCGCCGGTTCGACCAGCAGCCGCACGCCTCCATCTCCGGGAACGGGCCGCTGGTCCACCAGCCGCCGGCACCCCGGCAGTCGGGGCAGGAGCGGCGGGACCTGGGTGCCAGCTCAATGCGGTGCC
Organism: Streptomyces sp. NBC_01571; assembly: GCF_026339875.1. Lineage (NCBI taxonomy): Bacteria > Bacillati > Actinomycetota > Actinomycetes > Kitasatosporales > Streptomycetaceae > Streptomyces > Streptomyces sp. NBC_01571. Next base: position 13,752 of record NZ_JAPEPZ010000009.1, on the reverse strand, counting down.
GGTCGGCGTACAGCGTCCGGTGCCCGGCGGTGAGCACCGCGGCCGTCACCGCGACCACGGCCGGGGCGGCAGCGAGCATCAGGACGGTGCGCAGCCGAGGGACGGTCCTCATGTCGGTCGTCCTCTCGGATGTCACGCGGCGAGCTGGTGGGCGGGCGCGGGTATGTAGGTGGTGGGGTCGGCGGGGGTTCCGTCGTGGCATTCCAGGCAGCTGCCGAGGGTGCGCAATGGAATGCAGTGGTGGTACCGGCGACCGCATTTTCCGCACCGCTGCCTGGCCTCCATCGCCCGGTCCAGGGCCCGCTCCTGCGCGAGAGTCATCGGCCGGACCGGCCGGGCGCGGTCGATCCGGTACAGGTACGTCGGCCGGGTGCAGATACGGCCGGGCCAAAACCCGCACGAGCGGCAGCGCAGCACAATCGGCTCCTGCCCCGCGGGGCGCAGCCCGAGAGCGCGTAACTGACGCCGGGTGGCCAGCCCCTCGGGGGCGGTTCCCCAGTCGTACGCCGAAACCAGCAGCTCGTGATCCTTGAAGGTGACGCCGCTGATGCCGCCCATCACCGACTCCAGACGTCGGGCAGCCGGACGGGACGCTGCGGGTAGCGGGGGCCGGGGCGCTGCGGGCGGGGACGGCCGATCCGGCGGCGCGGGCGAGGAATGAGCACGGGCCGGGTCCTCCAGACGTCGATGGGCAGACAGGACTGCGCCCCGCCCTGCCAGGAGCGGCGGGGCGGGGCGCAGGAGGGAATCCCTGGGTGTGAGGTCAGGCCGGGCCGGGGACGGTGTGCGTGTGCTGCGAGCCGGGAGCGGTGCGGCCCGGGCTCGGGGTGTCCGGCTGTGGTTCCGCAGTGCCGTGCAGGTGGGTTCCGATCCAGTAACCGACCAGCAAGCCGACGACCAATAGCGCCTTGTGGCGGTTGAGGCGCCACCAGGTCGGTCTCGGGGGTTCGGTCAGGACACCTATGACGGCGGGGCCCTTTGCCACGCGAGATCTCTCCTTCGGGTTGGCGGGGATGGTGCTGCGGCCGGGCGGCCTGTCCAGTCCTCGCCCACCGTGCCGTGGCGGTGGGCGAGGACCAGGCGGAACACCCGGAAATTGTGCAGACACGTCTACGTGTCCACGGCCCGCACCTTGAAGGGAGCGGGCCGTAGACGATAGAAGCGCGTTGCAGGTGGCCTGTGAGGGCAGTCAGCATCAGCAGCAGAGTGCCAGCTGCGCGTACCAGAGTGGTCAAAGCAGCCGCGAATAGTACTGCTTGAGGTGCTTACCAGTTTCGGTGTCGATGGCCGTCCGGTCCGGGTGAAACTCGATCGCACGGTGCGGGGCCCGGGAATTCTTTTTCCACTGGGACCCGCCCACTGCGACAATCAGCCGGACCGCTTGGTAGCGGTCCTTGACCGGCACCTTCACTTCCAGATGAATGGGCATGGGAAACTGCCCCGACTCGAGCGGCTGCGTCTGCTCCTTCGCCGTCTGGTTGCCGGAGTCGATACGGACGAGCTTCGGCTTCTCTCGCCAGTCGACCCACACCGACAGGACAACGGACCGGCCGTCTCTGCTCCATGACGCTGCGGCTTCGGTCTTGACCCCATCGATGTTCAGTTGTGTAACTGATACGCCCTTATAGGCGGCTGCCTTCTCCTTGTACTGCTGTTCCTGCTTGTCGTTCGCTGCGCTCTGCCATACCCCAGCCCCTGCGATGGCTAGGGCTGCGATCGCGGCGACGTACGGCCAGCCACGCTGGCGCAACGGCGGGGACTGTTCGTCGTCAGGGGTCAGTTCTGGTGTGGGCGGCTGGGGCGCGCTGTGCCACGCCGGATCTGCGCTGTCGTCGGTCTGCTGGAACCATTCGACGTCGTCTTTACCCATGCGGGCGACGGTAGCGCGGAGTTGAACGGCTTGGTCCGGGCTTCCGGACAGGTCCGCCACCCTGGCCCGGGTGGACAGCCACGAGACCGCTTGGTCCGAGTTGATGCCGAACGCGTTGATGTCCTCGCGCTCGCCGATCGCCGCCAGCTGCGCGGCCTCGCTGCATCGTCCTTCTCTCGCGGCCTGGAGGACGTCGCCGTGCCGGGTGTCGATGACGTTGGGCGGCATGTCCCAGCCCCACCCGGCGTCATCGGCGACCGGCTCCTGCGGCGCCAGGGTGGCTCCCTGGTCCTCGCTCAGCCCGGCGTAGACGCTCGCGTCGCCGAACGCGGACTCGGCTTCCGTCTGTGCCTGGTCGTCATCGGCCGTGGCATCGGCGACCGCGGCGTCGGTTTCGACCGCGAAGGCCTGCTGTGCCTTGCGCCGGCGCGAGGACGTGTCCGTGAGCGCGGCTTCCTCGTCATCGAGCACGGTCTGGATGATGTCGACGTAGTCGGGGCCGACCTTCCACACCGCCTGTCCCGGATCCAGTGCCGGGATCCGTTCCACTGCCCAGGCCGGAAGGCCGAGCAACGAGCCGACGATCGCGGCCTCTTCGGGGCCGAGGCGCCCGACGTGCGCGATCTCGCACAGCCGCGCGAGGTCCTGCGCCCTGCCCTCCCCGAGGTCAGAGAGCGTGTGCATCACCACGTCCAGGGACAACGCGGCTTTCCGACTGTTCTTCAGCAGACGCTGGATCAGCTCACTCGTGGCAGGGGAGAGCAGGATCTGCCACGCCTCCTCGAGGACCAGGTGCCGGTGCACGGCGGTCGACTGGCGCAGCCACACGTGCTCTGCCCAGCACGAGACCGCCGCCATCAGTGACGGGATCGCTGGACTGTTGCGGTCCAGACTGGAGAAGTCGAACGACAGGATCGGCAGGTCCGTCTCCGGCAGGCTCGCGTCCTGGCCGTCGAACAGCCCGCGCAGCGAGCCCTCGGTGTAGCGGGACAGTGCGATCGCCGCGCCCTCACCCCACTCGCTCAGCTTCGCGGCCGGCCACCGGCCGCTCTCGGGACTGACCAGCGCGTCGACCAGCCCGTTCAGCGAGGTCGCCTTCGGGTGATTGAGGGCGTGCTGGAGAGCGTGGGTGGCCTGGTAGGTCAGAGCGCCGGGCTCCACCGCCAGGATCAGCGAGCGGACCAGCTGCTCACGCACCTCGGCAGGGAAGAGGTTCGAGCACGGGTTCAGGGTGAAGGCGCCGGCCTCGATGACCCGGCCTCCCAGCGAGCGGACCAGCGGCGCCCATTCGCCTCCGGCGCTTTCCTCCCCGAAGGAGTCGATGACGACGGCTTGATGGGCGTGGTGGAGGATCTCGCGCCGGATCCGTGTTTTCGCTGTGGTGCTCTTGCCGGAGCCGAGACCTCCCAGGGCAAGGCTGTTGGTCGCGGGCAGGATCGCCGCGTCGGCCTGCACGGGGGAGAGGTGGAAGGGGCGCCCGTCCAGCAGTGACCGCCCGATCGGGATACCGGGGAAGCGGGTGCTGGACGCGACGAGGGGCGCTGTGATCGCGGCGTGGTTGGAGGGCAGGCGGATCATCAGAGGATCGCCCCTTTCCTGGTGGAGGCTCCGTGCGGGGTAGTCATCACGTGGGCGCGGTGCTGCTGGCCCGTCAGCCAGTCGAGCCGGATGCGGTGCCGGTCGGAGGCGAGGGATGCCTGCCAGCGGGCATCGGTGACCGTGTCGGGGCTGTCGCCCCACACCGTCAGGTAGGCGTCGAGGTCCACGAGCGTCGCGCCCTGCACGAGCGCGCCGTGCGCGGTGCTGGAAGCGAGGTCGTGGGCGTCCTGCTTGACCTTGTCGTTGATGAACGCCTCGCTCGCGGCGCGCTGCCATTTCGCGGAGCGGCGGGACTGGCCTACCGGCAACGGCCGGTAGAGGACCGCGAACGAACGGTCCGCGTTCTGGCTGCCGAGCAGCATCTTCGGCATGAGGTCGCCGCCGGTTTCCTGGGGCCAGGACGTGATCCGCGCAGTCGCCGCGAACCGTCCGTCGTCCAGCGCGACCCAGCCGGGGCCGCGGTCGGCGACGGCGGGTACCGGGTCGGGGGTGATGGGCGTCAGGACACCGAGTGCGGCGAACTCGCCGGCGAGCGTGTCCAGGACGCGGGCGGGCTGCCCGGCCAGGCCTTTGGGTACGTGGACGGAGACCGTCTGCGTGTGGTCGGTGTGTTCGCCGCTGGCCGCGTGGTGGGTGACGTGGACCTGAACGCCGGCGCTGCGGGCCTGACCGCCCGCGAACGCCAGCGCCTTGCTGAACGCGTCGTGGAAGGATGCCCGGCGCTGGTCGTCCTGCATAGTGCCGTGGTCCGGGTACAAGGCCCATGTCGCGGTTGCTCCGGGATGGGTGAACACGCCCGCCGGCACGATGCGTTCACGCAGATGCCGGTAGCCGACGGCTGCCCAGCGGGCGACGGAACGCGGGCCCGGCGCCACGTTGAGGAGAGCGGCGGCCGCGCCGACCGCGCCGAATGTCCACACGGGTGGTGGGGTGAGCATGGCCGACATCAGGACGGCGCTCCCGAGCCCGGCGTTGGCTTTCGTCAGCAGGGTTTCGACAGGGCTGAGTCCGCGCTGCACAGCGGGGATCCGGTAGCCGGGGGTCAGGGAGTACACAGAACCGCTCCTTCACATCTGATGAGCCCGGCCCTGGCGTCCGCTCCCCGCCCGATGAGGGGCGGGGAGCGGACACCAGGGCCGATGGCAGGGGACTACGAGTTGGGTGACTGCCCTGAGCCCGGTTGCGGGTTCGGCGTTTGCCTCCGCGGCGCCGGCGTCCGGGGCTGAGGCCCGGGCGCCGGGACGCGGGGGGTTGGTGCCTGCCGCTGGACAGCCGCCCGAGCTTGCTGACGCGCCTGAGTGATCTGCGCGGTGCGGGCCGCACGCTGATTGACCTGAGCGATGGTGGACGCCGTGGTCAGCTGTCCCTCACGCTTGCGCTGCGTAACGCCGTACGCGGCGAACAGCACACCCCGGTCCTGATGCACTGCGCGACCCGGCGTGTCCACCGTGCGCAGCCCGCGCGGTGCGTTCTCCCGCTCGTAGACGTCCGGGGCGCCGGCCCGCACGACCGCCCGGGCGAGCCGGTTGTCCGTGCGGCGTTCCACCAACGCCCGCGCACCGCGAGCGACCTTGGGGCCAAAGTAGGGCACCCCATGGAAGATCATCCGCAGCATCAGCGCGTCCGCGGCGACCAGCAGCACCGCGTCGACCACGAGCGAGCCCTTGGCGAACGCCACGAACGGGGAGAGCAGCAGCAACGCGAACGGGGCGAACATCAACCCCAGTAGCTTTCCCGCCCACGCCTTGACCGCGGATGTGTCGCCCCCTCGTGCCAGTGACGCCAGCACGACGGGTGCCATGCACACGAACGCCAGGATCCCGAGCTGTCGCATCATGAACACCAGCGCGGCAAAGGCGAGGGCCACCACCAGAGCGGCGATGATCAGCAGGATCGCCAGCGGGTTTCCCGCGTCCGCTCCTTTATCCATGTCCGCGCTGATCGCACCGAACAGCGTGGACTCATTGCTGTCGAACGCGGCCGTGAACGCTGCGCTCACGGCCTTGTTCAGCAGCATCACCACGCCCGGGACCGACGCCATACCGGCCACCGCAGCCAGAGACCATCCGGTGGAAGCGCCCATCTGCCGCAGACGGGGTGCGCCCTGCCATGCGGTCAAGGCGCACACGACAACCACAGACATGAAGATCGCGACGGCGAGATGTTGACCGAGCCACAAGAACGGCTCGTACAGACCGCTGTTCGCAGTCTCCGGTGCCCATCCCTTTCCCGGCGCAACCAGGCCGTTGATCTTCTTGATCAGGCTTACGGCGAGCTCTTTGACGTGGTCGGAGGCCCCGTCAGAGATTCCCTTTCCGCCGGCGCCGGTGCCTGGGTGGCCGCCGGATTCCTGGTTACCTCGGCAGTACTCGTATCCCGGCGTGCCTTTGAGGAGGTCGCACGGGTCGTCCTTGTCTGCCACGGCTGTCAGCCCTTGGCCTGGGTGACGGTGGAGAACAGGGTGTCCCCGTACAGGGCAAGGATCACGGCGACGAACAGCGTGCCGATCGCCATCGAGCCCTTGCGCAGCGCGCCCTTGGGGTCGTTGGACAGCTGCAGGAGCATGCGGACCGCGATCACGGCGATCACGGCGGCGATGCCCTTGGTGACCAGGCCACCGCCGGTCAGGCCGATGGTGTCGAAGAAGTCCTTGAACCCGCCGGACATGTCGACGGGCTTCGCGAGGGTCGTGAACTTGTCCATGGGTCAGATCTCCTTGTTGTGTGAGGGATTGGGACGGGCGACCGCGAGCAGGTCGGTCATCGTGTCCATGGGGTCGATGCGGACTTCCGTGCCGGGCCGGGGGGCGTCGATAATCCAGCCGCCCCCGATGGCAATTCCGACGTGGTGAATGCTGGCCGGGCTGCTGCCGTAGAAGACCAAATCGCCGGGGCGTACATCGCCCGGCTTGACGGGCTCCGATGCCGCGTACTGCTGGGCTGCCGTGCGGGGCAGGCTGATGCCCGCTTTCGCATAGGCGTAGAGCGTGAGCCCGGAACAGTCGAACCCGGCAATCGTCTTTCCGGAGTGCCCGTTTGGGGAGCAGCAGATCCCCGTGCTCGGACCGCTTGCGCTGCCGCCGCCCCACGAATAAGGGGTGCCGAGCATTCCGCTGGCCGCACTGATCGCGGCGGCGGCCTGCTCTGTGGTCGCGGTCTTTCCGCCGGTCGCGGGTTTGCTGGCGAGTGCGGAGATCGAGCGGACGTAGTTCTGTGTCTCCTTGTAGGGAGGCACACCGCCGTATTTACGGACCGCGTTGCTGCCCGCGTTGTAGGCGGCGAGCATGTTGCTCTGCGCATTTCCCGGAACATCTTTGACGTCCCCGGCGATGTCGCACAAATATTTTGCCGCTGAGGGGATCGCGTCTCCGGGATCCCACACATCGCGCTTTCCGTCGCCGTTGCCGTCGATGCCGTGGGTTTCCCACGTGGACGGCATGAACTGCGCGACGCCTTCGGCTCCGACAGGTGATTGTGCTTTCGGGTCGAACCCGGATTCCTGTGTGAGGAGCGCAGCAAGGAGATTCGGTGTGACCTCGGGGCAAGTATTTCCCGCGTCCTCGACCAGGGACCGGTATTGGGCGGGGATGGACAGGCTGAGCGCCGCTCCCACCACGGGATCGTCGCCGGCGGCCTGCACGAGCGCGGCCACGACGACAGCCGCGGTCGCGCCCGCCCCGATCGTGACGGCTAAAGAGGCTCGCAACGCCTCTTCCCTCCTTCCGGGGGTTGTTGATCGTTTGCGCTGGTCAGGTCCGCCACCCGGGACCGCCAGGAGACCGCCAGCACACCGCCACCCAGGGCGGTCGGACCGCCACCCAGGGGCTCGGGTGGCGGTGAGCTGGCGGTCTGCCGGCGGTGCCAGGTGGCGGTCACGAATCGGACGAAGCGGCGGCGGTGAGGTCGGTGAGGCGGTAGCCCCGCACGCCCTTGGTGCTCTTGTCCGACGCGACCTTGAGAAGGCCGTTCAGCTGCCTTCCGGCTTTCGCAGGATCTGTTTCCGTGATCCCGAAAGCCGGGGCCAGGTCGGCAGTGGCCATGAAGTCCACGCCCGCGCTCCGCATCAGGTCAATTGCCTGCTTGACCGGTGATACCGGGGCGTCGGCGAACTTCTGCTGCTGCCGGGCGTCGACCTCGTCAACGGTCTTCCAGATGAACTCATCCGAGAAGTTGAATCCCCGGATGAGGGTGGAGACTCCGTGCGCGAACAGGACACCCTGGCCCTTGATGCTCGAATCGAGCAAGGCCGGGTTGATCGGCGCGATCGTGTCGAAGTACGTGTCTCCGAGGGCGACTTTCGCGGTTCCTTCCGATGCCACGTACAGGCACATGCGGTAGAGGAACTGGTCACGGACCATGACCGGAATCGCGTTCTGGGCTGGGCGCTGCGTCAGCATCACCACGGAAATCCCGGACTCCAGGCACTTGGCGACCAGAGAGCGCGCCTTTTCAGCGACCCGTGCCGCGTTTTCCTTGCCCGCGTTCGTGCCGTCGTGGGCGAAGAAGTCTGCGGCTTCGTCCACGATGAAGAACACCGGCCTGAACTTGGGTGCGGGCTGCCGCTTTCGGATGGCCTCCTTGATTTTCTCGTACCGGCTTTCCCCACGGGCATTCAGTTCGTCGGCCATGTCCTCGAACACGGCCGGATTGTCGGATGCCTCGTACCGGACGGCGATTTTCTCGAACCGGGTCAGCCCGCAGAATTTCCCGTCCAGCAGGTACAGGTCGAATTCGCCGTAGGCGATCAGCAGGCAGGTGATCAGCCCGTTGACCAGCGTGGTCTTGCCCATCTGGGTCATGCCCCCGACCAGCAGCGATGCCTTGTCGAAGGTCCCCACACCGGCCAGCTGCCCGACGACGTCGTGCCCGAAGGGCACCCCGTCGAAGGTCTCGATCTGCTGCCGGGTCGGCGGGCTGAACGGGCGGGTGTGCGGCGGCTCATCGAGCACCAGCAGCCGCACCCGGCGTTCGTTGTCCCGGCTGCGCTCCATCTTGGTGTGCAGCCGGGTGGCACCGAACATGCCGGCGACGTTGCCGAGGCGCTTTTCGACGTCCTTGTAGGTGCGTCCCTCTGGGACCAGGAAGTCGTAGAGAGAGCCGCTGCCAGGCTTCGGGACCGGCTCGATGGTGACCTCGTTGGCGCGGATGATTTCGTCCTTGCCGATGACACCGGCCTTGGCCAGCGCCGCGGTCAGCTGCGGGTGCGCCACAGCCGCCTGAGCGGCGGCCTGATCGCCCCCGATCACGGCCGTGGCCGGGGCTTCTTCCGCCATGGCGGCCGCAGGCTGTTTCTCCGTGGCCGCGGACTTCTTCTCCGTGGCCGTGGGCTTTTCGCTCGCCCACCAGGCCTTGAGGACGCTCTTGGCCCTCCATGCGCCGTATCCGAGTGCGACCAGCGCGCCTGCGGTGAGCAGGACGGTGGCCGGCCAGGACAGACCGAGCTTGTCCTTGATGGCGGCGAGGATGCCGAACGCGATCGCGAGTGTGCCGATCGCGCCTGCCGCCTGCCCGTAGCCATCATCACCGGCGCTGGCCTGCTGTTTCTTTCTGCTCACGCACCCTCCGTCGTGATCGTGAACGCGCAAGCATATTCGCTCGCGCGTTCGATTTCTTGTGGGTTTTTGGTGCTCGCCGGGTCTGCTTGCCGGGTCTGCGGACGTTCGGTCCGCTCGCCGGTTCACTCGCCGGGTCTGCACCGGTCGACTGCGGTGGTGCGTGGTTCCGGCAGTCGCAGCAAGGGCCAGCCCGCAGGTGCTGCGGGCTGGCCCTCACTGGTGGTGCCGGACACAGGAGCGGTTTTCAGGCGCTCGCGTCTTCGGGTTCTTCCTCGTCGGCCTCTTCGGCCGGGGTGTCGACCTCGTTCTCTTCGTTGGACAGCAGCGCGCCCCATGCGTGGCGTACGCGCTTCTCGCTGCCGACGAACCCGGCGTCGCGGAAGGTGGCGACGGCCTGGCGGTAGGAGGCCGGCGGGTCGTCGCGGTAGCGCAGGTGCCGCAGCACGACGTCCACCTGCGCATCGGTCAGCGTCTCGCCGGGCTCGGGCGTGGGCACGCCCGTGACGGCCGCGAGCTGCGCGAGGTGCGCGGCCGTGACGGCGTCACGGCCTGTGTCCCGCCCGCCGTGACCCTCACCGTGACGGTTTCCGTCCGGATCGCCGTGACCAGCGTGACTGCCGGTCCCGTCTGTGCCGGATCCGTCACGCCCGCCCGGCAGGGCAGGCAGCTGACGGCCGGAGGCGTCACGGCCTGCCGTGACGGGCAGCGCGGGCGCCGTGGGCGTCCACGTGCCGAGCTCCGGCAGCTCGATCGCCGCGACCGTGGCGGGCAGCACCTTGTCCGCGACGGTCTTCGCCGTGGCCTCTGCCTGGCCGTGCAGTTCCTCGGTCATGGTCTGCTGCGTCTTGAGCTGCGACTTGCGGTAGGCCGTCTCCGCCTTCGCCACCCGCTCTTCCAGCGTGGTCGCGAGCTCGAGCAGCTCGATCCGGTGCGCGGCCTCCGCCTCCATCGTCTCCAGGCGGTCGGAGACCTGCTGGCGCTTGGTCGCGATGGCCTGCAGGGTGTCGGGCGACACCTTCCGTCCGAGCGAGGGCAGCGCGATCCACCAGGCGCCCTTGGTCGCGACGATGGCGATCGGCGTGAGGACCATCGCGAGATCGAACGCGCCGGACCTGGACAGGATCAGATCGGCGGTGGGGATGGCGGCGTTGACCACGGTCAGGGCCAGCCCCGCGACCTGCACGCGCCGGGCGCGGCTGCGGTTGTTGCCGGACAGGATCTCCGTTGCCTGGAACACCACCCACAGCGCGTCCAGGGCGCCCACGGTCGGCACCGCCCATCCGCCGAACCGGGGTTCGAGGATCTGGTAGCTGACCGCGACCGACAGGATGGCCACTCCCAGGGTGACGATCCCCAGGATGCTGAGCACCAGCCCACGCGAGGTGGGCCGCCGGCGGTACCACTTTTCCTTCTCTTGCTCCTTGTTCATGGTGTCTCCGTTGTCCGTACGGGATGTGTGGGGAGCAGGACGGTGTCGCCCTGCAGGGGTGCGCGGCGAGGCCGGTCATTCCTCGGACGCCGCGGCGTGGGCGTCCATCAGCGCGGCCTCCACGTCGGTGACCTCGCCGCGCTCAATGGCCTCGTAGACGGCCTGGCTGGCCAGGAACATGCGGTCCTGAAAGTCGTCAGACACGGGCGTAGTCCTCACGCTGCACGCGCGGGGGCGGTACGTCGTAGACGGGGGCGGGCCGGTGGGGGGCGATGATCTGTCCGGTGGGGAGCAGCTCGCCGGTGTCCTCGAAGAGCAGGACGCCGTTGCACAGCAGACTCCAGCCGGGGTGGCTGGCCACGGTGCGGGCGGCCTCGCGGTCCGTGCTGTCGGCGGCTGGGCAGGGCGGGGTGTGACGGCACAGGGCCGGGGGCTGGCGGTGGTGCAGGCCGGTGTCGTCCAGCGCGGCCTGTAGCGGGATCGTGCGCATGCAGTCCTCCCAAGGGGAAAGGGCAGGGGGAGTTGGCTCCTGGACACCGTCCGGCCCGGCCCCTGCACGCTGGGTGCGGGGGCCGGGCCGGCGGGTCGGTGGCCTGGCAGAGGTGGCGGTGCCAGGCCGGGCATCGTCAGCGCCGTTGAGCGCGCTGACGGTTGAGGTAGGCGTCCTGCAGCCGCGCGAACGACTCGAACAGCCGCTGCCCCGTGGGGCAGCGTTCGGTGTCCGTGCAGTCGGCGCAGGCGCCGCGATGTGTGCGGTGCGTTGTGGAAGCGGCCTGGTAGCGCTGGTAGAGGTCGTCAGGCATCGGTGCTGCCTAGCCTCGGGCGCAGGCGTCGCACGTGCCGCCGGGCCAGTCGTCGAACCAGCCGGAACAGACGTTGCACTGCCCGGAGTTGCGCCACGTGAGCAGGTACTGGCGTAACCGGGCGAGTCCGCTGCCCCTCATCAGGCTTTCCCCGTCCCGTGGCAGGAGCCGCAGCTGACCCACGTCTGCCGGGTGATGCCTCCGCTGCTGGTGTCGACGGTCCGCCCGCCGGCACCGCCGCAGCTGCCGCACGACTGCTGTCCGCTCGCGCCGATCAGCCGGGCCCGCATCTCCGCCACGGTGCGCGGGGCGCGCCGGGCGGCGGGGATCGCGGCGTCCTGGCGCCGGACGACGTCCAGGAGATGCTGTCCGAGCTGGCGGTTCGCGTCGTCGCCCCCTGCCGTGCCGGGGCGGGGGCGTGTCATGATCTGAGCGGTCATAGGGACTCCAATTCCTGCTGACCAAGACGGCTCCGGAGAATCACGGCTCCGGGGCCGTCGTTGTGTGGCTGGCCGGACGGCCAGCCACGGCCCGTCTCCCACCCCAACGACAACGGGGCGGGAGGTGGACCGTGGCGGATCGTCAGGCAGCCGGCGCGAATTTCTCGTTGGCGCGGCCGGGGCGGACCAGGCGGTCCTCGCTGGTCCACACGGCACCGGTCACGAACGGCTCGCCATCGGCCCGCAGCACGTCGCGGACGATGACCGCCCACCGCGCACTGTCACGGCGCAGCAGCTGCGCGGCCTCGCTCGGGTCGGTGATGAGCACCAGGACCTCGAAGGCGCCCGTCGCGTTCTGGTAGAGCGCGCCGGGATGGCGCGGGCCGATCTCTTCCTCGGCAAGAGGTAACCGGCTGGCGATGGTGTCGGTGATGATGGGCATGCGGGTCGTCCTGTCTGGAGGGTGACCAGCGGCAAAAGAACCCCCGGGGTGGAGACCCCCGGGGGTTTGCCGCATACGGGCCCCGCGACAGGCGGGGCAGTGCGTCCTGCGCACTCCGCCGCCGACCGGACCCCAGGGGCGGGCACGGTCAACGACGGGCAGCGCAAGCTGCGTGGTGCGGTCAGGCGCCGATGCGTCGGGCCTGTGCGGTCAGGTCGTGGATGCGGCCCGCGACACGGGCCCGGTCCGCACGGGACAGGCCCGGCCGGATCAACTGCCGGTGCGCGGCGGCCAGCTGGTCGCCGATGCGCTGCTGCGGGGTACGCGGATCAGTCGGAACGGGCATCGAAGACTCCTCGAAGTCGGCGGCGAGCGGATCGGTCGACGGCGGGCAGCGCAGGCTGCGGTCAGCTGGTCGGGTCGGCGGCGCAGACGTCCAGCTGCGCCATGACCTCCAGGTACTCCTGGTGGTCCATGGCCTCCAGCTCCGCGCACCATTCCTCGAACGTCAGGTCCTCGCCCGCGTCCATGTGCTGCCTCCTACTCGTCCTGGTGGGCTGCCATACAAGCGGCCACGGCCCTGGCCATCCCGAGCGGGCGGGATGGCCAGGGCCGTGGTCGTTCATGCCGATGTGCGGGTCAAGCCGCCGTAGTCTTCCGGGCGTACTGCTTGCCCAGTTCAGCCTGTCGCCGCTCGTGCGCTTCCACGTTCTGCGGCTGCAGCGGGACTGCGGGGCCGCGGAACTCGGAGAGCGATCCCGAAGTCCGCGCCGTGCAGGCGTTGTTCGCCTTCTCGACTTCCTCGCCGCCATGCTTGGCCCACTGTGCCTTGCGGACGGCCGGCGCCGACTGCTTCCGCGCGGCGCGCTGCTCCTGTCGCTCCAGCTCCTCGCGGGCATCGCGGCGGGCGGGCTCCTCCTGGAGGGCGAGGACGTAGCGGCGGGCGAGGATGCCGCCGTCCGTGCAGTGCTGGCCACCGACACACCGCGTGCAGCCCGTGCGGTGCGCGAGGTAGGACTGTCGGGCCGTCTCCAGCGTGACCTCCGCCTTGATCCGGGAGACCGGAGCGGCCGGGGCCGGGAGCGGCTTGTAGAACTGCTGAGCGGCGCGGCGGATCTCCTGCGGCATCGCGTCGCGCAGCAGCCGGTTCTGCTCGGACTGCCAGCGCCGAACGTCGATGTCGATGACCACGAGCTGGTCGCTGCCAGGGCAGGTGACGTGCTTCTCTCCCTCCGCGACCTTGTCGGAGAGGCAGTGCTCACGGATCTTGAGGACCTTGTCGCCCGTGATCCGGCGCCAGGTGCGGCAGTCGGGGCAGGCGATCGACTTCACTTCATCCGGCCTGACGTTGTAGTCCTCCGGGGCCATGCTGCTGAGCTTGAGCGCCTCACGGCGGTTCGTGTTCTTGGTCCGGACGCGGCCGGGACGCTTGCGGGGCATCGAATCCTCCTGACGTGGGATCGGGTGCGGGTGCTGCCTTCTCTGCCGCGCCAGGCCGGCCTTTCGGCAGGTGGGTCCTGGCGGACAGACAGCGCAGCAGCGCCGTTCGAGGTGGATCAGGTGGAGCTATTCGGTACAGGCCTGCCGGGGGAGCTCGGCTCACCCCACTGCCGCC
>NZ_JAPEPZ010000008.1 GCF_026339875.1 Streptomyces sp. NBC_01571 | reverse complement strand
GCAGACGCGACGCGGCGCCGCTACGCGGCGCTTCCCGCGCTCCGCGCGGCGGCGGCCTCCGGCCCCCGGGGCTGCTCGCTCCGCGATCAGCCGATCCGGCTGACGCCGGATCAGTCTCCAACCAGTCTGCTCCGCAGCCTGCTTGAAGACCTGTCGTCCACTCCGTGGCCGCCAGAAAAGCGGCTGGCTAGGAGAGGGGCCGGTCCGGCGCTCGGCTCGTGTGCACGGAGCGCGACCGAGAGGCCGGAGGGTCGGCCCCGTGAGTGCGTCACTCTCGGGGCCGGATGACTTCTGGGCTGACACGGCACCCCCTCTCCCCCTCCACGGGCCAGGATAACGCACTCCCAAACCGCCCCGCATTCCCGCCAATTGACCAAGAAAGACACGGCCAAAACCCGCACACTATTCCCGCCAAAAACCCACCTCCGAAATCTAATTGACGGGAACTCGGGGAATGCGAAAGAGGTCGGACCGGATATCGGAAACCGCATCCGGATTTCTCCGGATTGACGTCACGGACGCTGCTCCAATTTCGCGCCCAACACCGCCTGGAGGCTGATGCCGTGAGACCCCGTCAGCGGCCTGCACAGCCTCCTGCCGTCCGTCCGGGCCTCCGCCTTCTTGCGGTGCTCTCGTGACCGCCTCGCGGGGCCGGATCTGCTCGCACACGTACTCGTGCACTGCTCGCACACCACTCGCTCACACGGGGCGGATGCACGAGCAGTGTGCGAGTGGTGCACGAGTACGTGTGCGAGTGCTGACCAGGGAAAACCGGGTGGAGCGCCTCGCATGGGTTCGGCTCGCCTTACGGCCCGTATCGGGGGCCCCGTCGACAGGCGTCGCCGGCGCTCCACTTCGCCTCGCCTACGCGGCACGCGCGGCACGCGCGGCACGCGTTGGCCAGGCCAGTCTGGCGCTGTCCGTGCACGCGGGTGCACGTGCACGTGTGCACGCTTTGGCCCTCCGTTTTGGACCGTCATGGAGCACCGCGCCCGGGGACCGTCATGGCACCGACATGGCGGCGTGGCCGTGTCGGTCCCATGACGGTGGGCTGCCGGTGCTCCATGACGGTCTGGAGGCGGGCGCGGCTTGTCGTGAGAGCCCGCCGAGGTGCCGCGCGGGACGGGCCCGGCGCCGGGCTGCTCCTGGTGCTCCAGCTCGATGCGCGGCGCGGCATCGGGGAGCCGGGGCGGCGGCCTCCAGCCCAGGCCATGCACATGCTGCGCGGACAGCGACCAAGCCGGTTTCAAGAACCGGCCCTCACTTGAGGCCCCCATCACAGGACGGAGGCTGGAGGCCCAGCTGCACCGCCGCCAGGACGACCGCGCCGGAGACCCTCGCAGCCCTCCCCGTCCGGGCTGTCGCGTTCGACCCCACCACGGGGAGCAGCCGGGCACACCGCAGGTCACAGGGCATCTGTCGCGCCGACAACCCGACCCACACAACAGGCCACACGACAGCCGGGGTTGCCCCTCCTCGGCCCGTGCAAATGCTGCGCTGTCGCGAGCGGCGCACCGTCCAAGACCGATGACGGCCAGGAGCACGAGCAGCTGCCCGGCACACCGCCGGGCGGTTACGGGTTACCGGTTACAGGCCGGTGAGGACGCCGGTTCGCGCTGCTCAGGGCGCTCCGGTGCGGTCCCTTCCGGGCCGCCTGTAACCGGTAACCCGTAACCGCCGGCGGGCCGTGCGAATGCTGCGCCCCGCCGGTACGCCGACGACGGCCAGGAGCACGAGCATCTGCCCGCCGCGCTCCTGGCGGAGCTCACCGACTCGCACGCGCACGCCACGCGCGCGTCTTGGGGCCCGCCGAAGCGCCGGGTCGTGGCGGTGATGAAGAACTTCCCGCCGCGGCGAGAATCGGGCGATGACCGACCGCCGCCCGCTGGGCACCGGACCGATGCGAGCCGACCTGTCCCGCACCCGAGACACCGAGCTGCCGCCGGCGCCGCGCGCCCAGCTCGCCGCCGAACGCCTACCCGCCACCGTCCCGGCCGCCGAGCCGACGCCGCGCCCGACGGCCGGGCGGCGCGTGCTCGGGGCCGGCCCCGCCGCGCCGGGCGGTGACCGCGGCTGTGACCAACGCGGTGACACCGGGCTGTGACCGCCGGGCCGGACCCGGCCCGTGCCGGGGCGCGCCCTCACGCGTACGTGCGCGTCACCGCGCGCAGGCGGCACGCGCAGCACGCAACACGCGCGGCACGCGTTGGACCCCCGCCCCGGAGCCGTCGGCGGCGCTCCGCAGCCCCGCCCTCGACCCGCCCCGTGCGGCTCCCCCGGCCCGGTCCCGGCGTCCGTCCTGTCTCGTGTGCACGCGTGCGCCCGTGCACGTGTGCACGCTTTTCGCGCGACGCCCACGACGGCCCGGAAACCGCCCTCAGACCACCCCGCAGCACCCGGTCGGACCCCGGGCCCGGCGACCCGCCGGGCGGCTCCCGTACGGGCCGCACGGGCGGGCGGCCTCAGTCCGTCGGCGCCTGGAGGCCAAGCTGCACGGCGGCCAGATCGACGGCGCCGCGGATGTTCAACGTCCAGGCCGAGGAAGGCGCCGATGTCACTGACGTCGATCACGCGCGTCCTTCGGTCGTCCTCGCCCGGCCGTCCCACGGCACCGATCGCCACATCCACATTACGAAGAGCCTCCCGACCTGCGAAGAAGCCGGTGGTCATGCCCCTAATCAGCGGTCTGTCGATGCCTCCGGAGCCGGTGACACCACCCCCCAAGACATGCGATCGACAGGGGGAGAAAGTCATGCCAACTCCGAAGGCCGGGCGCCCCATTGCGGGGCTACCAAAAAGGTAATGGGGAGGGTCGGCGGGCTGCGGCTGCGCGGGGATGTCTGCCGAGGTCAGCGAGCGCGCAGACGTCCCGAGGTGGACGGTGAAGCGGGCGCCCGGCTCGACGTACAGCTCCAGGCAGAGGCTGTCGGTGTCGGGCGCGCCGGGCGGCGTGTACCGCACGGTGACGATCACGAGTTCGGCCATACACGGCCAACGACCAGGCACACGTCCTGGTACCGCCCGAAACCGCCGGGGCGGCTCACGGCGTGCCAACCTCTCCCCCCACCGCCTGTCACAGCGTGGCGGTGCCCGGCCCGAGGCGCCGCCGGGCCTGTCTGACCTGCCGGTGCCGACCTGCCGGGCCGGCGGCCCGCGCCAGGCCGCCGCGCCCGCCCGACGTGCCGTCCTGTCGGGGAGCCTGCCGGGCGGGCAGGTCACCCCACAGGAAGCAGGGGCCCGCAATGGGTATGACCCGCGCAGCGAGAACGCACACCACCCCTTCACCCAGCCAGCCCAGGACACCGCCAACCAGGGTGGCCGTCCGGCCCCACCACCGCCAACACAAACCGCTGTACGACGACCCGACGCTGACGCCGGGCACGACACGGCAGACGCGGGCCGATGCCGGTCAACGGCCCACAGGCGGACCGGGGACGGCGCCAGACGTCAGCCCCGCGGCGGCGAGGCGCGGCCTTCGAGGTCGCACAACCATGCTTCCGGCAAGCCCTGCGCCAGCAGCACGACGGCCTGACGCTCCAACTTGGCCCTGGTCCCGTTCAGCACCGGCCGACCGAGGGCAGCGGCATACACAGCCACAACCTGGCTCCCCGCTGCTGCTTGCTGCGCTCCTCTGCCTGAAAGGCTCACCGAACACGCCCTATAACAATCCGTCACGAACACACCCTGACCGTGAACCATCCCCCTGGCCATCTACGTGTTCCAGTTGCGGGACCCTTGCCGCTGAACACGCAAGCAGCGACAGGTCAACGGGGAACGTCCGCCGCCCATGCCAGACGCCCCCGCTCTCCCGCTTCTCGTTCACTCCCCGCCCGAGCAGGGGTGCCGGCACGAACGAGAAGAGGCCCCGGCATCAAAGCGGTGATGCCGGGACCTCACCCCCGGTATCCACACCACCTGGTCCGTCGGCGTGACTGGTACCAATGATCACGGAGAACAGCAATGGACTACTGCGAACACTGCCGAAGACGGCTGAACGGGGCCCTCAACTGCCCCGGGTGCGGGACCATCCTCTGGACCCCCAAGGCACCGGACAGCGGCGATCTCCAGAACAAAATCGTGACCCCGCCCGGCGAGCAGGACCTCCCGCCGCTCGCACCATGCCGGGAGCAAGCGCCCGTCCCCACACCCGCCCGGGAGCAACACCCGGGTGCGACCTCGCAGAAGTTGCGCCGACTCCCGCTGGTCCTCAGCGCGGCTGGCCTGGTCGTCAGTGTGATAATGGCGGCGCTGACGATCACCGACCCGCCCCACCGGCCCCCCGCCTCCGACGTCGTCACCGCCGTCGGCACCGACAGGCCTGGCGAAGGGCTGCCGGTCGTCCCACCGCCGGGACGGCCGGCGTCAGCCGGCACACCGACTCATCCCGCACGGCCGTCCACCACGGTCACCGCGACGACGACCGCGACCACCGCCGTACTGCCGACCGCCACAACCCCGGCCAAGCCATCCGCCACGGTCACCGCGGCGAACGGCAGCACCTCGCCCCGTCCCACCCCCACGCACACCACCGCACCGACCTACCCAGGATCGGTCGTCAGCTCTACCGGCATGTGTCTGACGTCCGGCCAGGACACCGCCCACGGCGGCACGTCGCTGCTACTAGCCCCCTGCAACGGAACCGACACACAGCAGTGGCAGGCGCTGGCAGACGGCTCCCTGCGCAACGGATCCGACAACCGCTGCCTGGACGTGGTGAACGGCGAGGCCGCAAACGGTTCGACCGTGCAACTCTTCACCTGCAACACCACCCCAGCCCAGAAATGGGCACGCGACGCCCTGCAGGAAATCGTCAACCCCCACTCAGGAAGATGCCTGGACGCCAGCACCGTGGCAATCACGAACTGCACAGGCCAGGCGAACCAGCAGTGGACGATGCCCTGAGCCCCACAGCACCCCTCAGACCCGCCGGGACAGCACCGCTCCGATCCGCGATCCGCGCGCGGGCCCGCCGACGCGCGTGCAGGCACGGTAGGGGCGCCCGGTCGCCCCGACGCGCTCCTGGCGGGTGTCGACGTGTGATCTTGGCCTTCTGGCAAGCTGTGCCGCGTCCGAGTAGCCGCACTGGGCGGTGAAATCAACGGACGACTGAGAGGCCACCGGATGACCACATCAACAGGCGTGCAACGTGCCACCGACACCACGGCACGCGCCGGGCGGTCGGGGAAGGTGATCGTCGTCATTCAGCAGAAAGGCGGCGCGGGCAAGTCCACGATCGCGGTGAACACGGCCGCCTGTGCTGGCAGGTCGGCAGTGATGTCCAACGCAGACGAGTCCGAGGGCTCCCCCGTCGTCGCGGCCGGCATCGACGTCCAGGGCACCCTGGAAAAGTGGTGCGCAGGCGTACGCGAGGCGGCGCTGCCGTTCGACTATGTCGTCACCAAAAGCAAGCTCAGCATCCTCCCGGGCATCGTGGACGACCCGGAGCGGCGTCGCATCATCGTCGATACCCCCGGCTTTCTGGATGTCGACCCTGATGCCGAATGGGGCGCGGACCCGCTTGGCGAGAGTCGTACAGCCGACGCTTTGCGTGAGGTCTTGGAGGTGGCGGATTTGGCGCTCGTGCCGATCACCCCGTCCAAAATTACGTGGGATGAGTGCGAGTTCACGATCGAGCGTGTTCTTAAGCCGCGGGGTATTCCTTTTCTGGTCGTGATCAATATGCACGATCCCGGCAAGGATAAACACGAGAGGCAACTGAACAAGGTGAAGGAGTGGATCGACGAGCGGAACTATCCGCGCGTTGCCGACCCGATCCGTCGGTACACGATCCATGAGCACGCCTACGAGAACGGCACGCTCGTCACCGAGTACAAGATGAGCGGCACCGCGCTGAACGCCCGCGAGGACTTCATGCGCGTCGCCCTGACGATGGAGCAGATGCTCTGATGGGGCGGCAGATCAACATCAACGGCGCGCCGCAGGGGCCGGGGCGGCCGGACACGGCGGTGGCGCTGGCTCGGTCCATCGATCACCTGCCGACGAAGCAGCTCTCCGACACCCCGGTTCTCATCGCCCAGGAGCGCGAACTCCTGGTGCGCTGCGAGGCCGCGCTCGAGAACCTGCGGATCGCGTACTGGGCTGCGGGCAAGGCGCTCCAGGTCATCCGGGACGGCAAGCTGTACCGGGCGACACACAAGACCTTCGAGGACTACTGCAACGAGCTGTGGGACATCACGCCGCAGTACGCGAACCAGCTGATCAAGACGTGGAAGATCACAGAGAAGCTGTTCGAATCGGTCCACGGAAAATCGAACGATTTGGAAACTGTAGTTTCTAAAAAGCTGGGCATCGCCCAGGCGAGGGGGCTGGTGTCGCTCGCCGAGGACCACGGCATCGACGCTGCCGCCCTGCTCTACCTCGCCCTGATCCAGGTGAAGCGACTGGACGTCACGTCCGACATGGTGAAGGGAGCCGTCCGGGCGCTGCCTCCCGAGGCGGCCGGAAAGAAGAAGGCCACCGAGGAGGCCGTGCTTGCGTACCTCGCCAGCATCGAGGGGAAGCAGGAACTCCCTTCGTCCGCCGACCCGTACAAGGCGCTGCACCGGGTCACGAGGAAGCTCAGCCCGGACGCCGTCCGGGCCGCCATGGAGCGCAACCCGGACGGCACGCGAACGATGGTGCGCGAGCTGATCGAGGCCCTGTCGACATCGGTGGGGATGGAGGTAGAGATCAAGTCGTCAGCCCAGTCGACCGCGGCCTGACGGCTCTGGAAACGAAAAACGGCCCGGCTCCGGAATGTGCGGAGCCGGGCCGTTGCCGTCGAGTGGTCCGTGGACGGCCGATTGAAAGGCCTGGTGTCGTCGCCGAGCTGGCGCCCGGCCATCTTGCGGTTGGTCAGCCGGTGATGGGTTCGGGGCCTGGCCCGTACATGCCGCGGACCTCCTTGCCGTCCTTCTTCTGCCGGTGGATCTTGTCGGCCTTCACCAGCCTGGTGAGGGCGTTGTTGAGGGTGGAGCCTTCCAGTCCGGCGGCTTCGCCGATGGCGTCCTTGTGGAGGTAGATGACTTCCAGTGCGAGGGGGTCGGCGTGGTCGGCGAGGACGGCCAGGATTTTGTCGTCGGCGGACGGTTCACGGCCGGCGGACACGGTGATCTCGCCGACGGACCAGTTACCTTCCTCGTCTTCCGGGACACAGACGAGGGCGAGCTTGCGCCCGGCGAACTCTCCGATACGGCGTTGTGTCCAGCCCTGGGACAGTCCGTACCGGATGCGGGCGTGGGCCTGGGTGTCGGTGAGCAGCGCGGGTCTGGTGCCGGGCGCGCAGTCGGCGGGCAGGCCGGGCAGGTCCGAGTCCTGGGGTAATGGATGAGACGCGGGGCTGGCAGGTTGAGGCTGGGCGGGGATATCCGCGGAGGCCGGGGCCGGCGGACGGTGAGCGCCGAGGTGGACGGTGAGGCGGGCGCCGGGTTCGGCGTGCAGCTCCAGACGAAGGCTGTCGGTGTCGGACGCGCCGGGCGGGATGTAGTGCACGGTGACGATCACAGAGTCGGCCATGCGCGGTGAACGACCGGCAGCGCGGCACGGTGCCGTTCCCCCGGACGCGCGCGGCCCCGCCGACGTGGCGCAGGCGGCATCCGGGGTCTTGTCGGTGTTGGGGGCCGTGGTAGTCATGAGGCTTCCTCCCGGGGCACTCGAAGGGGTGTGACGGGGGGGCGGCCGGCCCTCATGCCGATGCGACGGCTGCCCGGTGCGCCCTGGCCCTCCGGTCGTTCAGGTCCGGAGGGCCGGGGCAACTCGCAACGCTGGTCAGCCGGTGATGGGTTCGGGGCCGGGTCCGTACATGCCGCGGACCTCCTTGCCGTCCTTCTTCTGCCGGTGGATCTTGTCGGCCTTCACGAGCCTGGTGAGGGCGTTGTTGAAGGTGGAGCCTTCCAGTTGGGCGGCCTCGCCGATGGCGTCCCTGTCCAGGTAGATGACTTCCAGTGCGAGGGGGTCGGCGTGCTCGGCGAGGACGGCCAGGATTTTGTCGTCGGCGGACGGTTCACGGCCGGCGGACACGGTGATCTCGCCGACGGACCAGGTGCCTTCCTCGTCTTCCAGGACGCAGACGAGGGCGAGCTTCTCGCGCTCGTCCCAGTTGGGCATGTCGGCCGGGGCGGCGATGTGGTCGTGGTCGATGTGGGGGGAGGCGTCTTCCAGGATCCAGACGCGCATCATCTCGGGGTGTCCGCCGGGTCCGGCGATGTAGCCCAGACCGAAGGTGCGGCGGGGGTCGTTCTCCGACATGTTGGGGTCGAAGATGATCCCGCGTTCCTCGCGCCAGACGGCCGGGATGTCGGCGGGGTTGCAGCCCTCGAAGTGGTCGGGCAGGTCGACCAGGTTCTTCTGGGAGCTGTCGGAGCGCAGCAGGATCAGCGCGCCGCCGTAGATGACGTTGTCGCGGATCGAGGCGAGTCCGCCGAGCTGGTCGAGCTGGAGAATCTGGTTGATCAGCACGAGCTGGATGCCCATGCTGCGGCCCTGGGTGGCGATGGCGTCCACGATGAACGCCGCCTCTTTCCGGCAGGAGGACTCCTCGCCCAGGAGCCGTGAGGCCTCGTCCAGGATGACGGTGACCTGGGGGCGCTCCGGGGTGGCGGTGAAGTTCTTCAGGCCCTTCTGCGCGCCCTCGGCGATGCGGTGCTGCAGGAGGTTGTAGGCGACGCGGAGGGAGCCGAGGGCGCCGTCGAGGCCAGTACCGGAGTGCGCGGCGAGTTCTGCGACAGCCGGGTTGCTGGAGCCTTTGGGGTCGGCGTAGATGACGGCGTGGCCGTTTGTGTGGGCGGCCAGGGCGACGAGCTGGGCGGCGCCGCCCTTGCCGGAGCCGGTGACGCCGCAGATGCAGATGTGCTGCGCGCCGAGCTGGGGGTCGGCCATCTGGACGCGGGCCGGGTGTCCGCTGATGCCCTGGCCGAGGACCACGTAGCCGTTGGCGTTGGCCTTGAGCACGTGCGGGCCGGGGAAGGCCCGTCCTTGTTCGAGGGGGTTGGTGTGCATGATGCGGATCACGCCGTGCCGGGGGTTGAGCCGGGGTTCGTAGGAGATCAGCAGGGGGTTGGTGCGCAGTGCGCCGGCGAGCTCCATGCGGTCGGGTGAGGGCAGTTTGGAGATGTCCTCGTCGGCGACGACGAGCGCGGCCTTTCCGCCGGTGTTGGGGTCGTCCTGGACGTCTTCGAGGTGGGTGTGCGGCATGGGGCCGCTCCTGCGGGCCACGCGCATCAGCCACGCGCCCTCGAGGGTGTTCGGGTCCATCTCGGGGGGCGGCACCAGGTGCACGGTGATGAGTTTCTCGCCGGGGTGGGTGCCGGGGGTGAGGGTGACCTGGCCGGCGGGGACCTCGTAGAGGGCGCCCACGGTTTCCCGGGTGACGTTGACCGGCTGGGGCATGGGGGCGCGGATGACGCCGCGCCAGGAGTCGGCGGACGCGGCGCGGACGGTGAGTTCCTGGGCTGGGTTGGTTCCCTCGGGGCCGCTGATGAACTCGGCCCACTTGCGGTAGATGCCGGCGACGGCCCCGGACGCTTGCAGCGGCTGGCCGGTGGCCTGCGTGGAGGGCGCGGCCTTGGCCTTACCCGGCTTCTTCGAGCCGAACACGGCGCGGAGCTTGAGCGGGACCAGGGCGACGCCGCCCCACCAGGCGAGGGAGACCAGCGCGGGCACGCTGGGGAAGTCGAGCATGCCGAAGGCGAGGTTGTCGATGCCGTCGGCACCGCCGAGCGCGCCGACGGCGAGGGCGGCCGCGGACGTCACCGACGACAGGAAGAGCGTGGAGCGGTGGGCGCGGATGACGTCGTTTCCGGGGATCTGCTGCATGACCGAGTGCGGGACGCGGTGCATGTAATTGGCGGCGGCGAAGGCCCCGGCGCCGCCGACGACGAGACCGGCGAGGCCTGCCGCGCCGGAGTCGAGCAGCGGAGCGCCGGCGCCGATGACGACGGGGGCCGCGGTGGTGGCGTAGGCGATGCGACGCTCGGTGGCGGTGTTCATCGGAGGTAGGGTCCTTCCTGGGTCTCTTGATGGGGGCCATGGGCGGGGCACGCTCCCGGGCGAAGGGAGCGCGCCCCGTTCGCATTGGTGCGTGGGCGCGGGCTATTCCTGCCGGTACCAGCGGTGATCCGTTGCGTGGTCGGGGCTGCGGCCCACGGCCGTGTTGATGCCGTCATGGGAGGCTTTCGCCTGGGCGTCGGCCGCGTCGGCGGCCTTCCCCGTGGTGTCCGTGCTGGTCGAGTACGCCAGGATCGCTTTCGACGTCCCGTCCATGATCTTGGCCAGCTCGGCGGTCTCGGCGATGGTGGCCCGAGCGACTCCCATACGGCCGATGGACTCGGCAACCTTGCCGGTGTCCTTCGCGGCGGCCTCCAATGCCTTGGCACGCTGGCGGACCTGTTCACCGCCCTTGCGGACGTTCTTCGCGAGTGCCTGCACCTCGGCGCGGAGCTGCTTGTACGTGATCTTGACGGCCATTTACGCGGCCTCCTGGTAGAACGCCATCTCGGCGGGCATCGTCTCGGGACTGTCGAGGACGGCCTTGTAGATCAGGCCGTCGCGCTTCTCCACGTTGGCGAGGAGCACCTTCACGGACTCGGCGGCACGTACGGCCCGCTTGTGCGCCTCCTCGGCCGCCGCCGCCTCCTGCTGCGCCGCCTCGGCCAGGCGCTGGAGCTTCGGCATCAGCTTCTCGCCGCCCTTGACGCTCCTGGCCTTCTCCGCCAGGGCGAGGGCCTGGCGCGCCTGTTCCTTCTCGTAGGCGACGAGGGCCTTGAGGACGTCGGCGGCTTTGGCCATCTGCGTGGAGCGGGCCTTCAGGCGCCGCTCGAAGGTCTTCAGGCTGCGGACCTCGCCGCGGGTCATCGACTCGCGGGCCGCGCCGTCACCGAGGTAGACGCGGTCCTTGTCGATGCCCTTCACCGCGAGCGGGGCGGCAGTGTCGACGGTTGTGTCACTCACCGGCTGCTGTTCTCCGTCTCTGCTGGTTGGCGCGGGCCGCTGCTGGGCGTCGGCGCGCTGCTCCTTGCGGTCCTGGTGGGCCTCATCGAGCCGGGCCTTGTCCTTGGCGGCCTGCTCCGTGCCGTCGGCGTAGCCGTCCCGGGTGCCGTCGACGTAAGCGCGGACCTGAGCGACACCACGCGCGGCACGGTGGCCGTCGCGGAACCCGGCCTCGCGGGCGTCCTGCGTACGCGGCCGACCCTCAGCTGCGGCCGATGCGGATGCGTCCTGCGGGCCGGTCGGCTGCTGCCCCTTCTCCTTCGGATCGCCGGATGCGGCCTCCTTGGAGTCGCCCGGCTTGGCCGTCTGGTCCTTCGAGTCGGCCGGCACCTTGCCTTTCGGGCCGGCCGGCTTACCCGCCTGCGCACCGGACGCCTTGGCCGCCTGGTCCTGCGGCCCGGTGGCCTTGCTGGTCTTGGGGGTGGTCTTGGGGTTCGGGGCGAGGGCTTCGCCGCCGTCGCCGTCGTGGACGGTGGTGGTCCGCTGGTCTCCCTTGGCGTTCTTCGAATCGCTCGCCGTCCTTAAGTCGCCTGTGTTCTTCGAGTCGTTCGAGGACTTCACCGACCGGCCGCTGGTGTCGGTGTCGTGGTTCTTGTCGTCCTTGGAGGTCTTCGCCGCGCTGGTCCTGGCCGAGTGGTTCTTGTCGTCCTTGCTCAGGGACGTCTTGTCGGCCGTGTTCGCGGACGTTTTGTCGTCGCGGTTGGTTTTGCCCTGCTGCTGCCGGTGGTTCTTGTCGTCCCGGCTGCGGTGGGAGGCGTTCTTGTCGTCTCGGTTGCTCTTGGCCTGGCTGGCGTTGGTGTGCGTGCGGGTGTTCGCCGACTTGGCGTCCTTGTTGCCCTTGTGAGCGTGGGTGTTGGTCGTGGTGGTGCCCCCGACCAGGGCTTGATCAAGTTCCGTAGGTGTCTGGTTCGGTTGTGATGCCCAGGATGTGGAGTGCTCGTTCGGGTTCGTTTCGAATCGCTCGGGTGGTTTTGGCGATGTTGTCGGATCCGAGGGTCTTCAGGACGCCGATGGCGAGGTTGCGGAGGGTTGCCATGGCGCGGGGTGCGGTGCCGGTGTGGACGGTGGAGGCGTCTTCGGCGAAGGTGACGTCCCTGATGTGGTGTGAGGAGTTCTCGATCCCCCAGTGCCCGCGGATCGCGGTGGCAAGGCCGGCGGGGCCGGTCTGGTGGGCGTCGAGGCTGGTGACGGCGTAGAGGCTCTCCCGGGTCTCGCGCTGGCCGGTTTGCTTGCGGCGGCGGTGGACACGGATGGCCAGGCGGCCGTGGGGAAGGAGATCCCGCCGAGTTCGTCCGGGACGGCGCAGGTCTTGATCGAGCGGGACTCGCGCCTGCCGTGCCCGGTGGTGGAGGCGGTGTGCTGGACGGGAATATCGCGCCACGGCAGGTCCGCGAGCTGGCTGTGGGCGGTCGGCTGGTTGGTCTTGATCACGGCGATGTAGTGGGCCTTCTTCGTCTCGACCAGCCAGGAGACGTTCGCCTTGACCGAGTGCAGCGCGTCGAAGGTGACGACGGTGCCGGCCAGGTCCAGCGGTGCCAGGAGCGGTTGGAAATGTGTGGTTTCGTTCGTCTTCGCGCCCACTTCCACCTGCGCGAGGGTGACGACCGGGGCGTGGGTGACCGCGGAGAGCAGATGCCGGCGCTTCGCGGTCAGACGGGCTGATCCCTTGAGTGTCTTGCCGTCGACAGCGATCACACACGGCCGCCCGGACGCCGAGGGCGATGGCCTGTGGGCCGGCTCGGTGGCGACGCGGTGCCGGTCGGCGAGGTAGGCGCCCACCGCCCGGTCCAGGGCGTCACCGTCAACGGTCCCCAGCACCCGGCCGATCGTGGCCGGTGACGGAGTGCGTCGCCAGCCGAGCAGGTGACGCCGGATCCCGATCACTACCAGGAGTGCGTTCGAGGCGCGCTGGCCCCACTCGGCGAGTTCCTCGATGCTCCTCGCTCCCGACACGGCCGCACAGGCGCACACCAGCAAGATCGCGGTCAGTGAGTACCAACGGCCCCGCCGCGAGCGCGGATCGGGCACCGCATCGAGGTAGGAACGCAGATCGGCGACCTGACCGGCGTCCAGCGGACCCAGCCTCATCAGCACGGCAGGGACCGGAGAAGATATTGCAGCAGGCACGGGCCACCTCGTGATCATCGGGCGTAGGAACCACAATGATCACGAAACCCGTGCCTGCCCTGCTATCCACCCCAACCGACGACAGCCCGGCCAACCCTCACCACCCCGGAACTTGCAGCCGCCCTGGCCCCCGACCCGGTTCTCACTGATCGTGTGGTTCGTGCGGATCTGGCGCGCCTGCGCTTTGGCCTTCTCGACTTCCAGCGCCTTGACGTTCGCTCCCGCGCCCTTGCGCCAGCGTTCGACGGCCGCCAGCGCGAGCGCGCGCAGCACGCTCCCGCTGTGCGCGTCGCCGCTCTGGCCGGCCTCCTGGCCGTCCTGCGCATGGAACGCGGCGCTCGATCCGGCGTTCTCCTCGTCGGCGTCACCGGCCGGGTGGACGGGGGCGATCGGGGTGAGCGCGGAGGCGACGAAGCCCAGCGGCTCCTCGGCAGCCGGGCCCGAGACGGGAGCTGAGGTCGGGGCCGGGGTGGGTTCAGGCTCCGGGCCGGCGCCCGGGGCGCCGGTGGTGTCGTCCATGAGTCGTCACTCTCGGGTCGTACCTACTACTACTTCCCAGCCAGCAGGCCCCCTTTCCGTGCCCACAGGCGCGAAAGGGGGGCTCTGAGCTGGGAAGTAGTAGTAGGTAATTCGGTGGCTAGGCGGTCTTCTTGGCCTTCTTGGCGCCGAACAAGGCGAGGGCGGCGCCGCCGCCGACGAGCCACAGCAGGCCGTTGTTCCCGGAACCGCCACCGCCGTCGTGGGGGTTCAGGCCGCTGGAGCTGGCGGCGTTGGCCATGTCCGTACCGGTCTTGGTGGCGGACCAGTCAGCGCCGTCGCCGAGCTGCTTGCACTCGCCCACGACCTGGGCGCGGTTCCACGGGCCGCCGGTCTTGCCGATCTGCGCCGAGCCGTCCTTGACGCAACTGTTCAGCGCGGTCTGCCGGGCGGCGCCGGCCTCGACGGCGGCCTTACGGTCGTCGGCGCTGGCCTTGTTGATCTCCTTTATGCGCTCCAGCTCCAGGCGCTCCCGCTGGAGGGTGATCTCCTGAGCGCGGGCATCAGCCCGGTCGGAGTCGGCGGAATAGGCCGTGTAGCCGACGAGGGTGGCGCCGACGACGGCCGCACCGGCAAGACCGAGCACGACCTTCCCGCGCGGGGTCAGGCCGGTCCGGCCGGCCGGGGCGCCGCCGTAGGGGGTGGGGTCGATGATCTCGACCTGCTCCGGCTGCACGGACTGTGCGGGGGCGGTGTGGAAGCGGGCGGTGAGCCGGTCGAAGGTCTCGCGGTCCTCGGGGGACATCAGGGATCTACTCCTTGTTGCTCAGGGCGGCGGCAGCCGACCGGTTGATGAGGTGCTCGACCTCGGCGAAAGTGCGGCCGGGCAGGTCGTTCCAGGCGAAGAACTCCATCCCGACGCCGTCGGCGGCGAGGGTCTGCTGCATGTACGCGACCGCGCGGGCCCGGCCGGCGGGAGTGACGTAGCCGTGGTACTCGAGGACGGTCTGACCGCCCCGGATGCACAGGCGCCCGGACGGGCTGATGTCGAAGGACTGTCCCCAACCCCACGCCTGCAACAGGTGCCCCAGCTGGATCAGGTGCGCGGAGGGGATCAGGGGCCGGGCCACGCTGTCGTAGACCAGGCCCCAGCTGGACAGGGCGTTTCGCACGGGGCGGGGCAGGAGGGTCCGGCCGCGCCCGGGCGGCGCGGGCACGGCCAGCGTCCGGCGCCGCCCCCCGAGAACAACCGGCACCACGACCGGTGCCGGGGCCGGAGCAGGCGAGCGGCGGCCGGGCTGGGGGCGGGGCGCCCCCTCCTTCGGGGATCGTGCCCCCACTGTTTTGATCTCTTCGGTCCAGTACGCGGGTCCGCCCATGGCGTTGCCCTCCGTCCGTTCGATGGGCTGACTGATCTCCGCTTCGCTCACCGGGGTCTGCTCGCCGGGTCTGCTCGCCGGGTCTGCGGCCACTGGCCGCTCACCGGCTCACTCACCGGCTCGCTCACCGGGGTCTGCCACGCGGGTTCTCGACTGCTTCCGGCAGTCGCAGCAAGGGCCAGCCCGCACAGGCTGGCTGGCCCTCACTGGTGGTGCCGGACAGGACCGGGTCAGACGTCGGAGTCCTCGGACGCCTCGTCGTCGCTGTCGATGTCCTCGGCCATCTCGCCGTGTCCCTCGTTGGCCCGCAGCGCGGTCCACGCGCGGCGGATCCGCTCCTCGCTGCCCTGGTAGCCGGCGCTGCGGAAGCCGTCGCGGGCCTGGCGGTAGGACAAGGGCGGGTCGTCGCAGTAGCGCAGGTGCCGCAGCACCACGCCGATCTGAGCGTCGGTCAGCTGCTCCCCGGGCACGGGCACCGGCACGCCCGCGACCGCCGCGAGGTCCGCGAGCGCGCCGGTGCGTGCCGCCTTGTGTGCCGGTGTGCCGGTGGGCGTCACGCCGGGCGTGCCGGTTTCCGTACCGGATGCGTGCGGCAGGGCGCTGACCTGCGTGCCGGTGGTGCCACGGCCCGGCAGCGGCGTGCCGGTGGCCGTGCCGGGCAGGGCAGGCGCGCCAGGGGTGAAGGTGCCGAGTTCCGGCAGGGCGATCGCCGCGACCGAAGCGGGGAGCACCTTCTCCGCGACCGTGGCGGCGGTGGTCCCGGCCTGCTCGTGCAGGTCCTCGGTCATGGACTGCTGGGTCTTCAGCACCGACAGGCGGTAGGCCGTCTCCGCCTCGGACACCCGCTCGTTCAGGTCGCGGGCCACGTTCAGCAGCTCGATGCGGTCGGCGGTGTCCGCCTCCATCTTCTCCAGCTGGTCCGCGACCTGCTGTCGCCGCGTCGCGATGGCGCGGCGGGTGGCGTCGGACACCCTGCGGCCCAGCGCGGGCAGGGCGAACCACCAGGCGCCCTTGGTCGCCCCGATCGCGATCGGGGCGATGACCACGGCCAGGTCGAAGCCGGCGCCCGTGGTCTTCAGCCTCAGGGCCAGGTCGACCGTCGGGATCGCGGCGTTGACGGCGGTGAGCGCGAGACCGGCCCACTGCACGCGCTTGGCGCGGACCCGGTTGTTGCCGGACAGGATCTCGGTTGCCTGGAAGACGACCCACAAGGCATCCAGGGCGCCCACGGTCGGGACCGCCCACACCCCGAACCTGGGCTCCAGGATCTGATAGCTGACCGCCATCGACAGGACAGCCACCCCCAGGGTGACCACACCCAGGATCGCGAGCACCATCCCGCGCGGCGACAGCCGCCGCCAGTTCCTCTTACTGTTCACTCTTCTGCTTCCTCTCGTTCCGGGCCCGGCCGGACGGCCGGGATCAGGTGGCGGCCGTCAGGCAGCCTGCAGGCCGGAGGTGTCAGCGGACCCAGCGGCCGTCCTTGATGACCTGGCGGCCGTCCTTGAGGGTCAGGTCGGTGACGAACGCCGACAGGGTGGTGCCGTCCAGCGCGCGGCGGGTGTAGTCGGTCGCCCACACCTCCTCGCCGTCCCGGCGGCCCATCAGGTGCACCCGGGTCTCATAGGCGGGCTCCAGCGCGGCGGCCGCGTTCTCGGCACGGGACTCGGACGGCAGCACGATCGAGCCGCAGGAGTCGTTGAGACCGATCAGGAACAGGTCGCGCAGCTCGAAACCGCGCACGTCGAGGATGCTCAAGATCGGCTCGGTCGAGCCGTGGGTGTGGACGTTGTTCGGGTGGGTCTTGACCCAGCGGCCGCCACCGAACTTGCTCATGTCGAAGGCCATCGAAATCTCCCTTTCAGCGCCCCGGGCGCTGGTTGAGTCGGTTGAGGTAGGCGTCCTGCAGCCGGGCGAAGGCCTCGAACAGCCGCTGCCCGGCCGGGCAGTTGAGGCTGTCGCTGGTGCAGTGGGTGCAGGCCGTGGTGTGTGTCTGGTAGGCGCGGTGCGCAGCCTGGTAGCGCTGGTACAAGTCATCAGCCACGAGGCGGTCTTCCTGGGTGATGCCGGCGGATGAGGTGGAGGTCGGTGACGCGATACCCGGCCTCCCACGCCGCCGCGGCCGCCAAGGCGGCAGCCGCGAGCAGCAAACGGGTCAGCGGGTGCGTCGGCCCGACCGCGAACGCGGCCCGGGCTGCGCGGTGCTGCGCTGCCCGGGCCGCCTGTATGAGATGCGGCATCAGCTGCGGCCGGTGCTGCTGCACACGCCGCACACGCCGCCGTTCCAGTCGGGGAACCACTGACCGCAGTAGCTGCACTGCCCACCACCGGACGCAGTGGCCGGCGCGGCCAAGGGCGTGACCGCAGGAACGGCGGCGGAGGGCGGACAGTCGCTGCCGGTGCACGACCACCGGCCACACAGCGGGCACGCGTCGTCGGCCATGCGGACCAGCCTGGCCCGCATCTGCACCGCAGTGCGCGGCACGCGCCGAGGAGCGAGAATCAAGGCGTCCTGGGCACGGACGACCGCAAGCAGATGCGCACCCAGACGCTGATCGGGGTTCGTGACTGCGATGATGGTCATGCGGATCGGTTCCTTCGCTGGGAGATCCGTGGACCCCCGGCACACATGGCGCTCCAACGCCGTGCCGGGGGTCGCGCCGTCTGTGCGGCGCGGCGAGCGGATGGGGAGTTGCACAACACACTGGCTGCTGGCTCTCGCCAGCCCCGACCCCACCCCTGGGGCCCTGCTCAGATCCGCTCTCGGGCTGCCGTGCGGCCAGCCCCCGCTCAAGACCCCACCGGCAAGTACCAGCGGGAGGGTCGTCTCGTCACAAATGACGGCAGGGGCGCCGCGCCCGAAAATCAAGTCCACTGTTGAGTTCTCAAACAACGACCGGCCACCCATCACCCCGCCGCGAGTACGACGAGTTCACCGGGGCCGACATCTGGATCTGGCGCTTGAAGTACATGTATAGCCAACGCGACGGACCGGTTTAGCGCCCTAAACCGACCGTGCATCGAAACCATAGGACGCCACTCCGCCGCGCGTCAACCACCTTGAACAGTTGCGGTTTAGTGAGGTAAACATGAGGCACGAAGGGAGGCACGGATGGAAAAGGAACGGCCCGACGCTGCTCCGCTGACCGAGCTACAGGAACAGCTCCACTCAGCGTTCGACGTCGCATTGGCCCAGCTCAAGGAGTTGGGCGACCCTCTACAGCGGGCCAAAGCCGCTCACGGGCTCGTCGCCCGCGTACAGGACTACGGCAATGAGATCCAGGCAGTGCGCAACGAGGCGATGAACGAGACCCTGCGGGTCGGGGAGCTGAACAGCACCCAGT
This sequence comes from Streptomyces sp. NBC_01571, assembly GCF_026339875.1. NCBI lineage: Bacteria > Bacillati > Actinomycetota > Actinomycetes > Kitasatosporales > Streptomycetaceae > Streptomyces > Streptomyces sp. NBC_01571. Next base: position 25,065 of record NZ_JAPEPZ010000008.1, on the reverse strand, counting down.
TGGCCGCAGAACTCGGCATCAGCAAGGGACGGGTGAGCCAGCTCGCTAAGGGAGCTCCGCCGGAGCGCCTGTTCCTCGGCTCGGGCAAGGTCATCGTGGCGCTCGCCGAGAAGCTGGAGCACGGCAAGCTGCACGACGGCCGCGACAAGCGGGTCCAGGGCCCCGTGATCGCCACGGAGGACTTCCAGACCTACGAGCATCTGCGGGAGCTAGCCGAGGACGTCGGCCTGGAGATCACGTTCGAGCGCATCCCGCTCGGGGGCAATGTACGGCTCAACCGCAACAACCTGGTGGTGATCTGCGGCCCCAGGCTGTCGCCTCTGATCGAGCAGATCCTCGAAAGTGACCCTCACCTGCGGTTCGACAAAGACGACGACGGCTGGTTCCTGACCGACCGGAAGACCGGCGAGGTCTATCGCTCGCCGATGGACCACGGTGGCAACAGCGACGTCGCGTACTTCGGCCGGCTCCCGCGCCCCGACGGTCAAGGCACGTTCCTCTACATCGCTGGCATCCACGCCCGCGGTTCGGGTGGCGTCGTGCACTGGCTCAACAGCGAGCTGGCGACCGTGCACCGAGAACTGAAGGCGAAGCGCTTCTCGACCCTCGTCTCCAGCACGTTCGACCCCGACACGTTGGAGATCACCTCCAGCAAGCGCATCACGCCGTTCTACCGCCCGGAAGGGGCCTGACGTGCAGGTATCCATGGCATCGACCCCGGGTGTGGGCGCCGCGAACGAGGACACGGTCCACGTGAGCCCCACCGGAGTGGTCGTGCTGGACGGCCTGTCCGCCCCGAAGGACCTGCCCATGGGGTGCGTTCACGGCACCCCATGGTTCGTGCGACAGCTCGGCACCACCCTGATCAACCTGATCGGCGACGACGAGGTGTCCCTCCGGGAGGCCCTTCGCGTCGCAATCGCCGAGGTCAACGACCTGCACCGAGACTCCTGCGACCTGGACCAGGGAGCGGTACCGGCCTCGACCGTGGTGATGATCCGCGAGCGCGGCGACTTCCTCGACTACCTAGTGCTTTCCGACAACGTCCTAGTACTTGACCTCAGCACCGAGGGTGTAAGGACGATCGTCGACAAGCGTGTGGAAGAGGTCGCGGCCGACGAAGTACGAGCCGCATTGCAGGGGCCGACCGGCACTCCTGAGCACGCTGCCCGCGTATCCCGGCTCGTCACCGTCCAGCGACGTCTCCGCAACAAGCCCGGTGGCTACTGGGTCGCGGCGACTGATCCGGCGGCCGCAGACGAGGCCATCACCGGCTCCGTGGAACTCGCGCGCGTGCAGCAAGCCGCGCTGCTAACCGACGGCGCCAGTCGCCTTGTCGACTGCTTCGGGGCTCTCACCTGGGCTGAGTTGCTGACGCTTCTGCGCACCGAAGGCCCGGTAGCACTGATCACCCGCACCCGTGAGGCCGAGCTTGCCGACCCGGTGGGGGAGCAGTGGCCCCGGTTCAAGCGCTCGGACGACGCCACCGCCGCATACGTATCCGCGTTGCAGGAGGGGGCGCGATGACCGCCGTCGCCCACCTCGCCCTTCCGCCGCTGGTTACGCGAGACGAAGTGCCACCAGCCTGAAAAGGGCCGAGGACGTTCGATAAAACGCAAAGGCCCCGCCGAAGCGAGGCCCGTACGTCCGTCGCCGGGGATGAGAGCCCGGACGGCGGAGAAGCACCTTGAGCTAGTAGATCGGAGGTGCGCTCCCCTTGAGCGTACGACGCACGACCGGCACAGCACCACATGGACAGGCCCCCGCCCTGGTCACGGCGGGGGTGCCCCGATGAGCGCGCCCACTCGTAAGGGCTTCAGCGGGCGGATCGAGCGTGGCCCGATGGCGGCCGACGTTCTCCGGGAGAACTTCACCCAGATCTTCAACCTGGCGCTGCGGGACAGGCGGCTGTCACGGCGCGCGCGGGGTCTGCTGGCGGAGATCTTGTCGCACCGTGACGGCTTCGGTGTCTCGATGGCCGCCCTTCTGGCGAACGGGCCGGAGGGCAAGGACGCGCTGACCGTCGCCCTGAAGGAGCTGGAGCGGTACGGCTACCTGCACCGGGAGCGCGAGCGCAACGATCTGGGGCACCTCGGAGACACGGTCTTCAAGATCACCGACATGCCCAACGGGCTACTGCTGGGTGCGGAGGCCCCGTGGGAGACCCCCGAAGAGCCTCCGACGGGAAAGCGCAGGTCAGCACCTAAGCCGGAAAATCCGCCTCAGGTGGGCGAGACGCAAAAGCCCAGGTCAGAACCTAAGGCGGATTTTCCTGCGCAGGCTAAGCCTGCGCAGGCTGATCCGCCGCATAAGAAGAACAATTCCTCCTGCGGAGCAGAAGACGATCTCTCTCTCGGCAGTCACACCAGTGACACGCCGGAGGGGGCGCGCGCCGGAGAGAGAGAGGCGGCTGCGCCGGAGGGACCGGCGGCTGAGGTGCGTAACGACAGTTCCGACGGTGTTCCGCAGCAGCGCGCCGGGCAGGCCGCGGACTCCGGTGCTGTCGATCTGGTCCTCGCTGGGTGGGCGTTGGGTGCCGGGCTGCAGCGTCCGCCTGCCTCGGTGGGCGGGCAGCTTGCCGGGCAGGTCGCCGAGCTTGCCGGGGAGTACGTGACGTCGGAGGAGCTGCGTGCGATCGCGGAGTTCGCGGGGGATCGCCGTTGGACCGACCTTGGTCGTGCCGCGATGCATCCGGAGTGCGTCAAGCGCCTCAGGTCGGTCCGGCCGGGCCTGGCGGGGGGTGTGGGTGGCCGTGAGCGGTGTCCGGATCATCCGGCCCGTTACCGGAAGGGCTGTCTCGACTGCGCGTTGACCGTGCCGGTCTGATCGCGGCGGGACGGAGCCGTGCCCGCGCTGCCCACCCGACCGATGGCATCCTGCGGATGCGCAGGAGCCGCTGTGTGCCCGTCTCCCGCGTTTTCGCCTCGCCCGGGTCTCTCCGGGTGGGGCGGGGCCGGAAAGGACGTCAGGCCGCCGTACAGGGCCTCTGGTTGGCGGGGTGGGGTATCGCGGGTCTTCGAAGTTAGGCATCGCGCGGTTCCCGACGCGGTGTCGGGATCGTCGACGACAGCGTCCGGGAGCGGGTTTCGTTCACTCGTTCACGTGCTGGGTGGGGGTGAACGAATGTGGGCCCTACACGCGTACGTACGCGTACGGGGCGGGGCGTTCACGTTGCCCTCGGGGTGCTTGTGACAGGTTCAGGTGGCCCCACTTTGGCCATGATCGACATTCGTTCTGGCCCCCAGGGCTGGGCCCGCGGCTGGCCGCACGCGTCTGCGGATCTCCGGCGGATTCCTGGCGGATGGTCCGGCTGCCCTTCCCGGGCGTCTGTACGCCCGTCTGCGGGCTCCGGACGGCGGCAGTGGGGCTTTCCTCGTGTGCGTGTGTGTTCGGGGGGCTCACGGGGCGTGTGCGGTTTTACGGTGCCGGGGTGGTGTCTGTAAGCACGCGGGCGCGTCCCGGGGCCCCTGCTCCGGGCCGGTTCCCGGGGCGCCGGTGGTGTCGTCCATGAGTCGTCACTCTCGGGTCGTACCTACTACTACCTCCCAGCCGCAAGGCCCCTCTCCGGGCCCGTGCGGGCGCGGAAAGGGGGCTCTGAGCTGGGAAGTAGTAGTAGGTAAGTCGGTGGCTGGGCGGTCTTCTTTGGCTGCTGATGAGGGCCGGTCAGGTCCAATGGCCGGCCGATGGCGGGACCGATGCTGACCTGCGCGGACCAATCAGACCGATCAGCCGTCGCACCCCCGGGTTGAGGGCCGTGCGGCGGTGTTCTGGCCTCCGTGTCCGGTTGTGCTGGTCAGCACCGCCACCCGGCACCGCCATGAGACCGCACCCGACCGCCACCCACCGGCACCCAGGCTGCCGGGTGGCGGTGCCCATGGCGGTGCGAACCGGGCGGGGTGGCGGTGCCGGGTGGCGGTGCGAAAGCGGGCATGCCGGACGGGCGCAGGTCCGTTGGGAGTCCGCTGGGCACCCGCTGGCTGTCCGCTGGGAGTCCGTCTGCGTCCGGTCGTCCGGCGGTCCCCGGACAGGCCGTCAGCGGGCTCCCAGCGGACTTCTGGACGGCAGGGCGGCTGCAAGTTCCGGGGTGGTGAGGGTTGGCCGGGCTGTCGTCGGTTGGGGTGGATAGCAGGGCAGGCACGGGTTTCGTGATCATTGTGGTTCCTACGCCCGATGATCACGAGGTGGCCCGTGCCTGCTGCCATATCTTCTCCGGTCCCTGCCGTGCTGATGAGGCTGGGTCCGCTGGACGCCGGTCAGGTCGCCGATCTGCGTTCCTACCTCGATGCGGTGCCCGATCCGCGCTCGCGGCGGGGCCGTTGGTACTCACTGACCGCGATCTTGCTGGTGTGCGCCTGTGCGGCCGTGTCGGGAGCGAGGAGCATCGAGGAACTCGCCGAGTGGGGCCAGCGCGCCTCGAACGCACTCCTGGTAGTGATCGGGATCCGGCGTCACCTGCTCGGCTGGCGACGCACTCCGTCACCGGCCACGATCGGCCGGGTGCTGGGGACCGTTGACGGTGACGCCCTGGACCGGGCGGTGGGCGCCTACCTCGCCGACCGGCACCGCGTCGCCACCGAGCCGGCCCACAGGCCATCGCCCTCGGCGTCCGGGCGGCCGTGTGTGATCGCTGTCGACGGCAAGACACTCAAGGGATCAGCCCGTCTGACCGCGAAGCGCCGGCATCTGCTCTCCGCGGTCACCCACGCCCCGGTCGTCACCCTCGCGCAGGTGGAAGTGGGCGCGAAGACGAACGAAACCACACATTTCCAACCGCTCCTGGCACCGCTGGACCTGGCCGGCACCGTCGTCACCTTCGACGCGCTGCACTCGGTCAAGGCGAACGTCTCCTGGCTGGTCGAGACGAAGAAGGCCCACTACATCGCCGTGATCAAGACCAACCAGCCGACCGCCCACAGCCAGCTCGCGGACCTGCCGTGGCGCGATATTCCCGTCCAGCACACCGCCTCCACCACCGGGCACGGCAGGCGCGAGTCCCGCTCGATCAAGACCTGCGCCGTCCCGGACGAACTCGGCGGGATCTCCTTCCCCACGGCCGCCTGGCCATCCGTGTCCACCGCCGCCGCAAGCAAACCGGCCAGCGCGAGACCCGGGAGAGCCTCTACGCCGTCACCAGCCTCGACGCCCACCAGACCGGCCCCGCCGGCCTTGCCACCGCGATCCGCGGGCACTGGGGGATCGAGAACTCCTCACACCACATCAGGGACGTCACCTTCGCCGAAGACGCCTCCACCGTCCACACCGGCACCGCACCCCGCGCCATGGCAACCCTCCGCAACCTCGCCATCGGCGTCCTGAAGACCCTCGGATCCGACAACATCGCCAAAACCACCCGAGCGATTCGAAACGAACCCGAACGAGCACTCCACATCCTGGGCATCACAACCGAACCAGACACCTACGGAACTTGATCAAGCCCTGTCTGGACGGGCGTTCGGGGCGTGCGTGGGTCCTCCGGCGGAAAACCCCACCATCGAAACCCAATTGACGGGAACTCAGGGAATGTGAAAGAGGCCGGACCGGATATCGGAAACCGTATCCGGATTCCCCCGGATTGACGTCACGGACGCTGCCCCAATTCCGTGCCCAACACCGCCTGGAGGCTGATGCCGTGAGAGCCCGTCAGCGGCCTGCACAGCCTCCTGCCCTCCGTCCGGGCCTCCGCCTTCTTGCGGCGCTCGCGTGACCACCTCGCGGGGCCCGATCTGCTCGCACACGTACTCGTGCACCACTCGCACACTGCTCGTGCATCCGCCCCGTGTGAGCGAGTGGTGTGCGAGCAGTGCACGAGTACGTGTGCGAGTGCTGACCAGGGAAAACCGGGCGGAGCGCCTCCCACGGGTTCGGCTCGCCTTACGGCCCGTATCGGGGGCCCCGTCGACAGGCGCTGCTGGCGCTCCACTTCGCCTCGCGTACGCGGCACGCGGGGCACGCGAGACGCGCGGCACGCGTTGGCCGGCCAGTCTGGCGCTGCTTGTGCACGCCACGGCGCGGGACCGCACCCCGAACGAGGCGCAGCGGTTTCCGAGCCCCGGCGCGTGGGGGCTCGGTAGCCTGATAGTCGGCGGGCTGAGGGTGAAGGTGCTGACCATCACCGCCAGATCGATCAAGCTTTACCGCGAGGAGAGCGAAGACATGACCACGGCGACCCTGATAGATGGTGCCTACGAGGGATTCAGGCTGCAGATCGGGGGCTTCCAGGTCGACGTACGGCCCGTCGGCGGGCAGAGTCTTGCCGCGCCCGATGCGGAGATCCAGCTAGACGTCTACATGGCGGACGAGGACGGGACACAGCGGTGCGCACTGACCGAACGGGTAACCGGCGCACAGCAGTTGCGGGCCGCCCTCACGCAGTGGCGAGCGATCCTCTCCTGACAGACGCAGCAGCAGCTCAAGCACGACAGGTACACACGTACCGGTGAAACGGCGACCCGAACGAGGCGCCCGTCCGTCCTCAGGCGCCTTCGGGAGCAGGCGCTTCGAGGCCCAGCTGCACCGCCGCCAGGGCCACCGCGTCGGCCACGCTCAGCCCCTCGCCGCCGTCCCGGCCGGCCTGCGCCCGCAGTACCTCCGCCCGGACGGCCAGGCGTCCGGCGAGCACGGCTTGAGGATCGGTCAGGTTCCGGCAGCCCGCCGGAGCACGCTGCGAGCAACCGATGCACCCACCCCCACGTCAGCCCTCGGTCCAGCCGTGCTGTTCGGCGCAGACGAGCAGACGACGTCGGACATCGAGGATCTGCTGTCCGGTCAACGACGGCTCGGCAAGGAGGAGGAGCTCCGTCAACTCCCTGCTCAGCTCCTCGGCGGACAGCACATCGCAGAGCGCCTCCTCATCACTTCGGGACGCTGTCGACATGGCGAGGCGGACCTGCGACGCCTTCGGCCCACGCTCCCCCTCTGCCGTGACGAACTCGACCATGACCCCGGGACTAATAGCGGCCTCGGGAACCAAGATGTCGTTCACATGCAAGAAGACATCCTCGCCGCCCTCAACGGGCGCAACAAACCCGTACCCACGAACCCCATCGAACCTGACTACGCGACCGACAGTCATCCCAACCTCAACACCCGAACCCCATGATCAGCAATACGTTACCCGGCCCGGCACCGGCTCCCAGGGGAGACCCCCGCGGGCAGCACCGGCCCGGTTCCGCCGGGTCCCGGCGCTCCGCTCAGGCCCGGGCAACAACACCGCCAGGACCACCGCCCGGTGCTCACCGAAGTCCGCGCGCGATGACCGACCGCCGCCCGCTGGGCACCGGACCCGCCCGCGCCGATACGTCCCGCACCCGAGACACCGACCCGGCGCCCGCGCCGCGCGCCCAGCTCGCCGCCGAACGCCTGCCCGCCGTCCCGGCCGCCGCCGAGCCGAAGCCCGCGCACCCGCTCCCCGGGCGCCGCGTGCTCGGGGCCGGCCCCGCCGCACCCGAGCTGTGACCGACGCGGTGACCGACGCGGTGACCGACGCGGTGGCACCGGGGCTGTGACGCACCCGCCGGGCCGACCCGTGCCAGTGCGTCGCGCACGCGGTACGCGCGGCACGCGGCACGCGCGGCACGCGTTGGGCCCCTCCTGGAAGCCATCGGCGGCTTCCCGTCCTGCTCTCGTGTGCACGCGTGTGCTCGGGCACGTGTGCACGCCTTTCGCGCCCGCGAGGCGTCCCACGGCGGTGGTGATGACGCCGACCTGTCGACCGTCGCCCGGCTCAGATGCTGCGGGAGCCTGCCGCCGCCCGTGCCACCTGATCGAGCCGGTACGCGGTGGGACGGCCCGCAGTCCGAAGGCGCACGCTGGCCAGGTCGAAGCGAGCGGCCCGGAAGATGACGGCCATGGTGCGCCCGGCCATCGCCAGCTTGTCTGGTCGGCCGTCCCACTTCCGCCAGGTGTCCGGCTCAGCGGCGCGCAGGTGCTCCAGCAGCTCGGCGACGGTCAGCACTGGGGGATCCCCGGCCTGGGCGAAGGCCTCGCGCAGGAGGACAGCCAGCCGCCGCGCCTCGGCAACGTCGGGCGCGAGGGGAAGGGCGCCGGCGCTGGGCAACTCCCCGGACGGGTAGGCGCGGTGCCCGAGATCCACGGCGGCGGTCGCGACGATCGCCACAGGGTGGTCCTCACCGAAGTCGAACCACTCCCCATGGACCCTGTAGGCGCTGAAGCGCTGGTGAAGGGCAAGCTCAAGGTCACGCCCACCACGGGTCTGCCACATGACATGCAGGCGCACCGGCGACCCGCATTGCAGATCACGCAAGCGCGCCGCCACATCCGACGCCGTGCCGATCTTCACCGGCCTCGACTCCAACGCCCCCACGAGGTACACCCACGCACCAGCACCGGCTTCCATCGCACCCCCGACTCGGTCCCACCCCGAGCCAGCCACGCTAGGACCCACCCACCGACACACCCCCGCCTCTGGAGCCAAAACCGCTCCGTACAGCCGGAAACCCGGGGGGTGCGGCGGCTGATCGGATCGATTGGTCCGCGCAGGTCAGCATCGGTCCCGCCATCGGCCGGCCATCGGACCTGATCGGCCGTCAGCAGCCGATCACGGCCAATCAGCAGCCGATCGGACCTCACAGCATCACAGCTCACAGCCGGGGCACCCACCCGGCGAAACGGCCCGTGAGCCTCATACCTCACAGTGCGCCGTTCCCGAAAGATGCCCGGTATGACCGAATCGACTCTCGACTACCGGCAGAACCGGACCGCGCAAGGGGCCAGCTGCACCAGCCCCGGCGACCTGTGGGGGTACCTGCACCGGATCGCCATGGATGCCCACAGCCTCCGGCACGGACTGGCGGACGCCGTCACCCAGGTCTTCGCCGGGCTCTTGCTGCCGGACGAACTGGGCGGAGACCTGCCGTACGTGTCCGACCGCGTGGAGCGGCTGCTGTTCGACGACCTGATGGGAGCGGGCGTCCTGGTCCCGGACAAGAACCTCGCCACCGCACTGCGCCAGACCATGCGCCTGCTGGAAGAGGCCGCCCATGCCACCGACTTGGCCCGCGCCCTGCTCGACCGCGCGGGCGACGCAGTGACCGCCCACCCCAACCAAACGCGCTGCACGCCCGCCTGACGGCCGAAAAGGCATCGCCCCGCCCAGAGAGACCCGGGCGGGGCGAAAGCGCGGGAGACGGGCGCACGGCGGCCTAGAACGGGGCGGGTGCGGTGTGTGCCTCGGTGCCGAACATGCTTCCGGCGTCCTGGCACCGGTCGCACGCCTCGTTTCCGGGGCGCCGGTAGCGGGTGGCGCACTGCGGGCAGCGCTCCCAGCCCAGGTGCTCGCCGCACTGGTCCTCACCGATGACTGCCAGGCGGTCACACAGCCCGTCGTCGCCGGTGCAGTTGCGCAGCGCCGACCGACCAGCGTTCGCGGCCTCCAGCTCGGCATGCCGCGCACCCCAGGCCGGCGGGGTCGGCGTCACGTCGCCCGAGCCGCCGCGGCTGCCGTAGCCGCCGGGCGTCCACTCGTCGGCCCGGTGCTGCTCCGGGATCGGCCGCGCTCCCGCCGCCGGCCCGACCTTGATGAGGTCCTTCAGCCGCCGGGACACAACCGCGCCCACCGTGTGGGTCAGAGGCTGCGGCAGCGGACGCGACAGCAGCGCATGCCGGACCTCCTGCGCCGTGAACCCCTCCAGCAGCATCCCGCTCACCGCCAGGCCCTGATCCCGCAACGCATCCCACGTCAGCGTCCACTGCGGAGCCTCCGCCGCGATCGCCCGCAGCACCTCGGCCCCCGGAGTCAGCACCACTGAACCCGCCGCCGGGGTGGCATCACCGGTGACGCCACCCTCACTGGCTGCCGCTTCACCGCCGGGCCCACCGGCCCGCACAGGCTCCTGCTCCTGGTCCTCGATGACGCCGCCGCCCCCGTCCGTCCGTCCCTCCGTGCCCGAACCGCTCGCGCGCGCCACCTCAGCTTCACGGACGGACGGACGGGAGGAGTCGTTGGGTTTCTCGGAAGGTGACTCAGAAGGTGACTCAGAAGGTTGGGGGACTTGTAGTCCGGGGGGTAGGGACTTGTAGTCCGGGGGGTAGGGACTTGTAGTCCCTACCCCCCCCGCTGTGATGTCCGTTTTGACCCGGGGACTTGTAGTCCCCGGGTCGGCCTTCTTCGGACGCTGCACACCCTTGTCAGCGCGGGCCTTCTTAAGGGGGGCGGGAGCCAGTGCCGGACGGTTCGCAGGGGTGAGCAGGGGGCGACCCAGTCCCGCCCTCTGCTCGTTGATGGACTCCAGCTGCGCGGCGCTCCACCACTCGGCAGGGATCATGACCTCCCAGATCACGGGCCGCTGTTCCTTGGGGATGGACAGCCACACTCGCGACTGGTGCGCGGTCTGGCGGCGCAGGATGCCCCGGGACTCCATCGCGCGGCACTTCCGCCCGGCGGTCTTGGCGTCCACTCGCGCTGCGGCGGCCAGGGTGGGGTACGACCGGAAACAGTTCATCCCGTCGAAATCACCCTTCACCACCAGGGCCACGAGGACGGCACGCTCCTCGGCGTCGTACACCGGAGCGTGATCGATGGCCCACAGGACCGGGTACATGCTCACAGCGTTACCCCCGCCGTGAGCAGGGCAACGGCCTGTCCATGTGGTGCTGTGCTGGTCGTGCGTCGTACGCTCAAGGGGAGCGCACCTCCTTGCCGGGAGTCGAAGTGCTTTCCACCCGGGCCGCGAACCCGGGAGGACGTTCGGGCCCCGCCACATTTGGCGGGGCCTGTTGCGTTGTGCGGCCCATCCTGCCCCCGCCCGCCTGTGGACAGAGGACGGAGGACCGGAATGCCCTGGCGGGTAAACCGCGTCATCGGCTCCTCAAACCGCCCGCCTCTGCTGCATGAAATACAGCCGAGCTGACGCGCTAGGTGACAGTAAGAGGCGCCGCATGAAATACGGCCGAGCTGACGCGCTAGGTGATGGCAAGAGTTAGAGACGGGGATTTCAACCTTTCCCGTAAACTCGAATTTACGGCGTCCAATTAAAATCACGTAAATGCGGATCTGTTTTCTTGCTTGCACGCACGGGGTCGCTTTTGATGCGTACGGTTCGGCTGTCGCGCGCCAGGGACTGGCGCACCAATTGCTCACTGTCACGCTGCCTTTCGCATGTGCCCGGCGCCTGAGAGCGCCGGGCATTTGGCGCTGGGGGATTTACGGCTGAGTCTCGTGCGGAGCTGCCGCCGGCGCCGACTCCTGCCAGCCGATCGGGGCGAGGTTCTTGGTTGCGTCGTCCAAGGCGACGAACAGGGCGCGGGCCACCTTGCCTGCATCCGTCATCGCAGTGCTGAAGCCGTCGACCACAGCTTCGGTGTCGACCGCAGGCGCGGTGAGGAGGTGGCCCTCCTGGTGCCACCCGCCGACGAGCTGCTGCAGCTCGGTGGCCGTCAGCGTCAGGCGCTGGGCCAGCAGTTTCAGGCTGGCCGTGACCTCGTACGCGTCCTTGAGCCGGGCGAGATCCGAGGTCTCGCCATCGGTGAGAGCGGCGCGAATGCGCTGGTTGAGGCCGTTGACCGACTCAGCGGCGATGCCTGCGTGCTGGGTGGCTGTGCGGTTCATGGAGGTCCTTCCGGGCAGGTCAGGAGGGGCTGGGGGACTTGAGTTCAACGGGACGTCCGGGGGCGCACACGATCTCTCCAACCCCGATCACGCGGCCTGCGGAGGAGTACACGTTGCGCACGATCAGCACGGCATACGTGCCGGGCGTCAGCTCAAGGGCCGCCATGTCGTCGGCGGTGGCAATGCGGGCGTCGGCGGCTCGGGAGGTGTTGTCGACGGGGTCGCCGGAGCGCTCCTGATAGATCGCCTGCCATGTCGGGTTGCAGGGGGCCGGTTCGTCCAGCTCGGGGACGACGGCAGCGATATCCCGGTGTACCCAGGAGCGCGACGCTTCGCGGATGATCGAGCCGCGCCGGACGACGCGGGCACGCTCAACGCATTCGCCTTCGCCGATGTACCCGGCGACCCAGTCGGGCGCGTCGGTTCGGATGCTGTGCCGCCACTCGATCTGCTCGCCTGGCCGAGTGATCCCTCCGATTCGTTCCGCCCCCGTGATCAGCGCGCGGCGGTCGGCTACGAACACCCCCGCCCCTTGACGGCTGTAGACGTAGCCGTCCGACTTGAGCAGAGCCACGGCCCGGTACACGGCGTTGTCGGACAGGCCGTACGTGTTCATCAGGGCCCGGGTCGACGGCAACTGGGCATGAGGCTGCAACTCTCCCTCGTGGATCAGTTGCCGCAGGTCGTCCACCATCTTGGCCACGGTTCCGGCGCTCATCTCGCCTCCTTCCTTCCTAGCTTCCTATCGGATGTGGTTGACGATACCTGAAGTACGGCATAACTTCCTATAGGAAGCTGCAAGTCGCCCGGATGGCAGTGCTTAGCGACAGCCATGCAGGAAGCAGCCTCCGACCTGCGAAAACGCAGGTGCCCGGCCTGGTGTTAGCGCACCAGACCGGGCGGCGGGACCCGGTGTTAGCGCACCGGTCCCGCTGTCGGAACCCCTGGATGAGAGGGAGATCCAACGTGTCGATCGTGGCAGAACGGATGCCGTTAGCGCAGGTGGCCCCGCGCGCTGATGAGCATGGCAAGACGAAGGAGCCGCTTCCGCAGCGTCCGCGTGGGCCGCACCCGTACCGGGTGGTGGGTGGCGCGGTGCGTCCGGAGGACGACCAGGCGCGGCAGCTGCTGGCGGGCTGGTTCGGTGAGTACGCGCCGATGGTGCGGGGCGTGGTCGGCCGGACGGTGCGCTACGGCGACCTGGACTTGGTGGACGACCTGGCGCAGGACGTGTGGGTGGCGGCGTGGCGGTACCTGCTGCGCGGCAACGAGGTGGCGCGGCCGGCGGGTCTGCTGGCGTTCATGGCGCGGTGCCGGGTGGTGGACCACTACCGGCTGGCGCGGGTGCGCCGGGAGCAGGCGACCGACTTCCAGGACGACTCCGACGCGGTGGCGCGGCTGGCGTCGTGGATCGGGGCGGCGGCATGAGCGACGACGCGGCGAGGCAGCAGGCGGCGGCGGCGCTGGAGGCCGCGAGGCAGCAGGCGGCGGCGGACCTGGCGGCGGCGCAGGCGGCGGCGGCTCGGCTGGCCGAGACGCTGGCGCAGGCCGGGGGTGCCCGATGACCAGCGACATCACGGCGCAGATCGGGCCCCGCACGGCGGGCGCGATCTACCAGAACAGCGACGGGGCGTTCGAGGTGCTCGCGCTGGTGACGGACTCGGCCGAGGCGGTGCGGCTCCTCAAGCGCCAGTCGGCCAGGTTCGCGGTGATCGTGAAGGACGTGCTGCGCGCGGACGGCCAGCCGTTCGCGGTCGGCTCGGTGTGGACCACCTCGGATCACCTGGTCCGGGCGGGAGGTGCCCGGTGAACGCGGTGGTCTTCTGGGCGCTGCGCGCGGTGGCCATGGTGGCGATCGTGGTCGAGGTCGCCGCGCTGGTCGCGGGCGAACCTCTGGTGCTGAACCTGGCGGCCGTCCTGGGTCTGGGTGCGGTCGCGGTCACCTGGGTGCTTCAGCAGGACGAGGTGGACCGGTGAGCCCGCGCCGGGTGAAGCCGCGGGCCCCGAAGGCCGCGCCGGAGGCTCCGGTGCTCGGGCAGATGGGCCTGTTCGGCAGCGCTGAGCCGTGGGCGCCGACCCGGGATTGCCGGTGCTGGCCGCCGGTTCCCCGGGCCTGCGAGCACTGCAAGAACTGCGACACCTGCCAGGACTGCCGCCAGTGCGCCGGCCAGGGATGCGGGTGCGCGTGCGAGGGCTGACGGCCCTGCGTCATCACCAGCCCTTCCGGCTGGTGGTGGCGCAGGGACCGGACAGCCCGTGCCCCGGAGAGGACGTTGACCATGCCCCGCATCACGAAGGCCCGGATGGCTCGCGAGGCCGACTACTTCGAGAACGTGGCCGCGCGCCGGTCGGACGCAGCCGCCGCAGATGGCGAACGTGTCGCCGCCGATCCGACCCGCAGCGACTACACCCGCGCCTGTGCCGCCCGCGCGGCGAAGACCGCCCGCGAGAACGCGGCCGAGTACCGGCACATCGCCGCCGAGCTGCGCGCCGGTGAGATCCCCGACTGCCTCGACCTTTCCTGAAGGAGGAGCGCTGATGTACGGCCAGACCCGCATCTTGCTGCTGGACCGCGCGGTGTCCGCTACCGAACGCCTCGCCCGTGTGGCGCGGCTCGCGCTGCGCCTCGCCACCCGCACCCGGCTCGCCCCTACCGACCTGTACGCCGCGCTCGCCACCGCGAAGTTCATGGCGGCGCACGAGCTGATCGACCAGGCCGCCGACGAGGTGGCCGACGACCCGGACACCGACCTGATTCAGATCCGCCAGCCGCTGTGGTTCGGCGGCACGACGATCGTGGAGGACGAACTGTGAGCACGCAGCCCTACAACTGGCAGGACGACCCCGGGTTCGCGCCGCCGCGCCCGACTCAGCCGCCGACCACGCCGACCGCGCCGCCTCCGCCCCGCCAGGCACCGAACGGCTCCGGCGGCAACGGCCGCGCGGCGCGGGTCGCGGGTGCGGCGGGTTCGGCGGCCGGCGGATTCGTCGGCGCGATGGGCGGCTCGTTCGTGCCGCCGGTCACCCTCAACATCGGCGGCGGCAACGGCAACGGTGGCAACGGTGGTGGCGGCGGAACGCCGGCGAACGGCTCTGGTTCCAGCGGGGACTTTCACCAGGGCGACCGGCTGATCTACGCGGTGGAGCGGATCGAGATCCGCAACAGCAAGGACATCCTGGCCCTGGCCAAGGCGATCAACCACCTCGGGCGCGAGCTGCACCTGATCCTCGGCATGCGCGCGGAGGAGATCAACGGGGTGCTGTCCACCTACAAGGGCAAGTGGTACACCTTCGGCGCCTCCAGCCGGGTCAAGGCCCGTCTGGTCTCCGCCCACCTGAAGGTCAGCGCGGAGGCCGCGAAGGCGCTCGGGGTGGGCGCGCTGAAGATGGCGCACGCCATGAACCGGCACTTCATCAAGCCCGAGCAGGAGGCCCGGGCCCGGCGCAACGGCAACAAGCCCAAGAGCCGCGAGTTCACGGTGGAGGTGGACTGATGGCGCGCCGGAAGAACACGACAGCGGCGGCGGCGCCGGTGAACACGTCGACGGACATCGTGCCGGTCGGCCGGGGCGGCTTCTTCGGCCACCTGGTGGGCCACGTGGTCGGCAAGGCCCTGCCCTACACCCCGCCGTGGATCGGCGCGGCGACCCTGCCGCCGCTGGCCGGGTGGGCGACGAACACCATGTGGGGCGCCGACCCGCTGTCGACCGGGCTGGCGTCGGCCGGCCTGGCGGTCGGCGGCGTGGCGCTGGCGGCGGTGACGTGGAAGTCCACCCCGGCCGCGACGAAGTTCGGCGCGTTCCGCCGGGCGCAGGCCACCGCGTCGGTGGCGGCCGGGATGGGCTGGCTGACCTGCGCCACGGCTGCCGGGCCGTTCGGGCACCCGCTGATCGACCTGTGGATGATCGGCGGCGGACTGTTCGCCGCGTCCTGGAACCTGCGCCAGATCCAGCGCAACGGCGCTTCCGGCGACGTCGCCGAGGAGACCAACGGCGGTGGCCTGGGCGCGCTGGCCGAGGCGATCGGCTGGGAGAAGGTCAAGGTCAAGAACCCCAAGGGGTCCGGCAAGGGCACCGTGAAGGCAGACGTGGAAGTCACCGCCGGTGCCACCGTGCCCGACGTGCAGGCGACCACGGCGAAGGTGGCGGCGGCGCTGCACGTGCCGCCGTCCGGGGTCATCGTCACCCCGGATCCGGAGAACGGCGCCCGCGGCACGCTGTCGCTGCGGGTGGCTGACCTGCTCAAGGACGGGGTGCCGTTCGCACTGCCCCGCGCCCTGGGCCTGCTACCCACCGATGAGATCCCCATCGGTCTGTACGCCGACGGGGAGGTGTGGGCGATCAACCCGTTCGACGCCGACATCCTCCAGCACCTGCTGGTGATGGGCGTGACCGGCGCGGGCAAGTCGGAGTTCGCCCGCACCGTGCTGACCCACCTGATGTGCCGCCGTCAGATGAGCATCTTCCTGGTGGACGTGGCCAAGGGACGGCAGACGGTCGGGCACATCAAGGACGGCCTGGACTGGTTCATCACCGAGACGGCCGAGGCCAAGCGGCTGCTGAAGGCGCTCCCGGGCGCCATCAAGGCCCGCGGCAACGTCCTGGCCGAGGAGGGCCTCGACCAGTGGTCGCCCGCCTCGTCGCTGAACGCGGTGTGCGTGTGGCTGGAGGAGGCCGCCGACCTGGCGGACTTCGAGGAGCTGGACAAGATTGCCCGCGCCGCCCGCTCGGTGGGCATCTGGCTGGTGGTCTCCCTCCAGCGCGCCACCTGGACGAACGTCTCCACCGACGTGCGCGCCAACCTCCAGGCCACCGCGTGCTTCGGAGTGGACGACCCGGGCGACGCCTCGTTCTGCCTCCCGGACAGCGTGACCGGTGCCGGCGCGGTGCCCGCGTGGGGTTCGGACCGGCCCGGCTACGCGTTCTCCACCGGCATGGGCATTCCACAGGAGCGGTGGACCACGGAGGTGCGCTCCGCCCTGACCGAACGCGAGGTGCTGGCCGCGCTCGTGGATGCCGCCGCCGCCGTCCGTGACCCGCTGGACGACACCACGGCGCAGGCCTTGGGCCAGGCCTACGCGCAGCGCTCCCACCGGGGCACCAACCGCACCACTCCGGGCGTGCAGGCCGCCGCTCCGGCCCCCGTGGCCGCGATTCCGGGCCCGGCCCCCGTCCGTTCCGCCTACGTCCTGGAGGACGACACCGACATGTCCGAGATCGAGGAGGCCGCCGCCCTGGAGCTCCAGGAGGCCCGCGCCGAAATCCTGGGTGCGATCCCCGGCGACCCGGAGCCCGACGCCGACTACGCCCACCTCCGCCTCGAGGACGACGTGCCCGACGTCGACGACGACTCGGACATCACGTTCGACGACTCGGGCCGCCCGTCGACCGAGGAGGCCCGCCACATCCTCTGCGTGGAGCTGGACGGCTGGGTGCAGCAGGGCCGCCTCGAGTTCGAGCCCGCCGACCTGATCCCCGCCACCGTGGCGGCCGGCCGCAAACGGCCGTGGATGCAGGGCGAGCTGAAGCGGCTGGCCGACCTGGGGGTCATCCGCCGGGACGGGCACGGCGACTACACCATCCTCCAGTCCCCGCTCCAGCCCGCATAGTGGTCACGGAAAGTGACGGCATGACAGTTCCGGCCGGGCCTGACCTTTGCCAGTCAGGCCCGCCGGGGGCCTATAGGGAAGTCATGGAACTTCGCACGTGACAGGCCCTGACTTCGGCCTCTGTCTGTCAAAAACAGCCCGTACTGCACCGGCTTGATTTTCACTCAGAGTGAGGAAAGTTGCTCGTGACCGACTTCCGTACCGTCGTCGCCCTGGTCTGTGAGGCCACCGACGACGACAGCGCCCGCCGCATCATCGCGGCCCTGATCGAGTGGACCGGCCCCGCCGTCCTGGCGGTGCCGACGCCCCGCCAGGACGACACCAGGCCTGCCCTGAACGAGAGGCGCCTGCTCCTGCGCGCCGAACTGTGCGAGCGCGCGGAAGCCGGCGAGACGCTCGTCCAGCCGAGGGACTTCACCGCCTGGGCCGAGGAGCACGGCCTCTCGCGCCCGTGGCTTCAGGGCGAGTTCAAGCGCCTGACCGAGTCCGGGTTCCTCCAGCGCGACGCCCACGGCTCCTACACGATCCTCCACTCCCACCGACACCCCGCCTGATCCGGACAGGAAGGAGGCACAGAGCGTGTCCCACTCCCTCGAACCCCGCCCCTACACCCCGGCCAGCCCGCTCCCCCAGTCCTACGAGAACCCCCTCGCCGCGCCCCTCCAGGCGCCGCTGAGCGGTCCGGTGGAGCTGTACGGCGAGCGCCGCACCACGGAAGCCGTGGTGTACGTGCCGGACGCCTACGGCCGGATGGTGCCCGTCCTGCGCTCGCAGGCCGACGCTCTGATCGCCGCCGTGCCCGCCACGCAGCCGCGCGACCTGTCCCCGCAGCCCCTCATCGACTCGCGCGCCCAGCTCGTGCTTGCGGCCGGGGTCGGCACCGGGGCGGCGGCGGCCGGCGTCGGCTACGGCCTGGGCCAAGTCCTGGCCCCGCTCGCCGCCATCACGAGCAGCGGCCTGCTGTGGGCGGTCTGCCTCGCCGCCGTCATCGCCGGAACCAGCGGCGGGCGCCGCGCCGTGCGCGGCGGCGACACGTACATCACCCACAACCACGCCAAGTGGTGGGGCAAGACGACGACGAAGAACGGCAGGTGAGGGCCGCGATGGGCCGCTACCAGGGATGGATGCCGACCGCGCTGCTGCGCGACGACGCGATCCGCCCCACCGAATATGGGCGCTGGGCTGAGGCTCACCGCAGGTTCGAGCGACGCGAGAAGGACGCTGCCATCCTGGCCGATCTCCTGGAGTCGATCCCCCGCCAGGGTCTGCGCGTGCCGATCCTTCTCGGCATCAGCGACCGATACGGCGACGTGTACGTCTCCGACGGACATCACCGCAGCGTCGCGCTCCGCACCCTGGGCGCACCGAAGTTCCCTTTCCACTGGCACTGGATCAAGACCTTCGGTGTCCGGATCGAGGACCGGCCCTTTCCCTACTACTTGCTTGACCGATGACGCCGGGCCGGGAGTTCAGCTCTCCCGGCCCGGCCGGCCACGACCGCGGCAGCAACAGCGGTCCCAACCCACGACACGGAGGACCCCGTGACGCAGCACGCAACCTACCCGCACTCCCGCCCCCGCACCCTTGACGACCCGCCCGCCCACGACCGCCCCCGCCACGCTCCGGACGGTGCCGCGTCCGCTCCGGGAGCGCCGGTTACCGCTCCGGTCACGCGGGCCGGTGCTCCGGCGCCGACGGCCGGGGCGCAGACTGCCGGGATGCGAACGACGGTGATGGAGGAACACAGCCGGCCGGGCGGGGTGACCGCGGCCGGGGCCGCTCCGGTCGCGGCCGCGACCGCTCCGGCGGCCACCCTGGGCGCTCCGGTTGTACCCGAGACGGCTCCGCCCGCGCCCCGCGAGGGTGGCCGGGGGCGGCTGGGCAAGGCTGCTGCGGGGAGTGTCCCGGCCCCGGCCGTTGAAGGGGAGGGGGAGACCGTGGCCCCGGCCGGGGAGGCCGATGCCGAGGCGCGGTGGGTGGGCAAGGCGCTGCTCGCGGTGGCCTGTGTGGCCCTGCCCATCGTCGGCCTGATCGGGTTCGCGGTCTCCTACCGGACGCTGGAGGACTTCGCCCGCGACAGCGGGTTCGGCTGGCTGTCGTGGGCGTTCCCGGTGGGCATCGACGTGTCCATCATCGGCCTGCTGGCCATGGACCTGGTCCTGATCCGCGCCGGGCGGCCGAAGCGGTCGCTGCTGCCGTCCGCGCACCTGATGACCGCCGTGACGATCGTGCTGAACACGGCGGCTGCTCTGCCCAGCGGCATGGGCGTGCTGGAGGGCCTGGCCGCTGAGCCGATGAAGGCCCTGATGCACGGCGTGATGCCGTTCCTGTTCGTCCTGGGCGTCGGGGCGCTGCGGCACTGGCTGAGGGTCACCACACGCGCGCAGCGGACCCGGCCGGACCGTATCCCGGCTCACCGCTGGGTCCTGGCCCCGGTCACCACCGGGCGGCTGTACCGGCGTATGCGGCTGGCGTCGGTCACCAGCTACGCGGAGATGGTCAAGCGGGAGCAGGACCTGCACGGCTACACCACGATGCTGAAGCAGAAGCTCGGCGGCGACCTGTCCAGGGCGAGTGACATCCAGAAGCTGCCCATGACGATGGCCCCGCGCGGGTTCACCGTGGAGCAGGCGCTAGCCCTGCCGGAGGAGTGGGAGCGCCAGCAGGAGGAGCGCGAGCGGCAGGAGGAGGAGCGCGCCGCGCGGAAGGCGGAGCGTCAGCGGCTGCGGGCGGAGCAGCAGCGCGAGGAGGCGGAGCGCGAGCGGCTGCGGGCGGAGCGGGAGCGCGAGGAGGCCAGCCGCGCCCGGATCGCCGCGCTCAACCGGGAGGCCGACGAAGCGGCGGCCGGCCATCTGGCGAGTGTCCGCACACACGAGGCGGCCGGGCAGGCGGAGACCGCCCGGGTGCTGGCGGAGCAGGCGCGGCAGCAGGCGGAGCGCAAGGCACTGGCGGTGGAGCAGGCCGAGGAGTCGGCGGAAGCGGCCGAGGCCCGCCACCGGGAGGCCGAGGCGATGCGGAAGGCGGCCGAGGAACTCGCGGAAGCCGAGCGGCTGAAGGCGGAGGCCGAACGCTCGGAGGCGGAGGCGGCGGAGCAGCACCGCCGCAAGCTGGCGGTGACGGCGGAGGCGGAGCGAGCGACCGCCGACGCGGAGGCGGACCGGCTGCGGGCAGTTGAGTTGCGGCGCCGGATCGCAGTGATGGAGGCGGAGGCGGCCACGGCCGACGCCTGGGCCGGGCTGAACCCCCGTGAGATCAAGGTCCGCCGGGTCGCCCGCCTCATCGTCGCGGCCGGCGGGAACGCGAAGAACGTCGACGTGGTCTCGCTCAGGGACATCGAGACGGCCGTGGGCGCCGCCCGGACCACGGCCGGGGAACTGCGCCAGGAAGCGGCGGAGCTGCTGGACGGCGGATACGACCCGATGACCGCGTACGCGCCGCAGAGCTGGCGCTGACGCACAGGAAGACGGCGAGCGGGGCGGCACCCACCACCGGGTGCCGCCCCGCTCGCCGTCTGTGTGCCGACCAGGCTTGCACCCACCCCGACCACGGCCCCGACCATGAGCACCAGGACCCCGACCACAGCCCCGACCACGGCAGTTCAGCGCGGTGGACACGCCGTGCGCTACGTCCAGGCGCGGGTGCCGATCCAGCGCTGGAAGGTGTCATCGGTGAGCGCCTGCAGAAGGAGTTCGGCTGCGTGGTCGGGGTTGATCCCGGCCGTGCTCGCTCCGTCCGCGATCCAGGCGCTGAGCCGGGCGACGTGTTCCGCGCTCAGCACCCACCGCCCCGCCTCCCCGGCCGGGCCGGTGCCGTCACCGTCGGCGCTCATTCCCAAATTTGGGAATGAGCCGCCGGGCTGCTCCTGGCCGTGGGCGACGCCCGTGCCCGTAACCGCCTCACCGGTCCCGCGCTTGGCGCGCTTGGCCGGGGCGGGCTTGCGGGCGGGCGGGAGCTGGCGGGGAACGAACAGCGCCTCCAGGCGCTCCGGCTCGGTTCCCTCGCGCAGGAAGTCGGCGAGGTTGGCCACCACCTCCGCGGTGACCCGGCGCCCGGCCTGCTGGCCGTGGCGGCGCAGCTCGGCGTACCAGCGGGCCACCGCCTCGTGGCCCTGCTTGTCGGCGACGTCGACCAGGGCGCGGACGTGGGAGTCCGGGGCCGGACGCTCCAAGACGTCGGTAATTGCCTTGGCCAGCGGCCACTCGCCGATCTCGCGGTAGGCGGCGGACTCGCTGATGCCGTCCCACTCGTCATCGAGGTACTGCTGGCGCGTGCGTTGCCCGTCCTCACCCCGGAAAAGGCGCCGGCGGAACGCGGCATCCAGGGCCTTGCCCCGCATCCACTTCGCGGCCTGGTGGTGGTCGCGGGCGGCGTGGATCCGTTCCAGGTCCCGCCGCTCCCGCGCGTCCAGCGGTCCGGTGCGCTCGAGGTCCTGGGGTTCGGGGATCAGCTCGGGGACGAAGGCACGTGCCCGGTCGCGCCGACCGAGTGCCTTGTCGTCGGCCATGCTCACCGCCTCGCCTCGGGCAGGTGCCCGAGCCTCGTCAGCTCGGTGACGAGCGCGTCGTACGGCTTCTTCCGCTCAGGCTTGTCACAGGGGAAGCCGACCGCGGACGCGATGCCTTCCCGCCTCGGGATCTGGGTGGACAGGACCGTCCAGCGCGGGGCGGTGCCGTCCTCGCCGCCGTTCGTCAGCAGGTCCGCGTACTTCTTCGGGCTGGCCGCCCCGGCCTGGCAGCGGTTCAGCAGCACGTAGGTCGCCGGCGGCTGCCCGCTCTCGCGCAGCGCGGCGGACCGCTTGATCACCTTGGCAAGCGGCGTCCCCCGCTCGGGCTTGACCAGCCGGTCGTAGTCCGGCTGCGTGGGCGACAGCGTCAGGATCACAAGATCGACCACTTCCAGTATCGAGTCCACCACGTCAGGGTGGTTCTCGGCGTGCCCGGCATCCACCAGGTTCACCCGCTCGTGGTCCATCTCCGGGTAGACGACCTCGGCGAACGCCGGGGTGTCCGCCTCGTGCACCTGGCACGGGAAGTCGCCGGCGTCCCGTGCCCACGCCGACAGTTGCAGCGACTCGTCAGCGTCGTAGCAGGTCACGGGGTGGCCAGCCCGCGCCAGGGCATAGGCCAAGAGCCCCGTGTTCGTCGTACCGCCCATCGTCCTGGGCTTCAGGCTGGCAATCAGCATGCGCGCCACCCTACGGACCCCGGTAGCGGCCGTGGTGGTGTCCGCGCAGCATTTGCACGGCCCGGCCGTCCCGACGACCCGGCCGCGCCGGAGACGGCATCCGCCGGCCACAACAACGGCCAGGAGCAAGGCGAGCGGCGGCGCTGGTGGTCCCGCCGCGGCTGAACACCGTGCAACGCCCGGCCCGGCAACATCTCTTGCGGCATCTCCTGCACGATCTCTTGCGCCTTCTCTTGCGACATCTCTTGCGCGAGACTTCCGGGATGCTGCGCGTTGCCGCTGGTCACCACGCGGTTTTGGGCGTGGTCGGGGGTCTGACATCCCCCCTGGAGCCTCCCTCAGCCGCCCACGATCAGGAAGAAGGGGAGTGGGGGCGGGGCTGGGGCTGAGGTCGGCGCGGCGGGGGATCGGGCGCTCTGGAGGTGTGTTGCGCGTCGGCGCTGCCTCCGCGCTGCCCGGCCGCTGGAGCGTCCGGGCGGTGGAGCAGGGGACAGTGGGGCGGTGCCGATCGGCGCTGTTGCGCCGGGTGTTGCGGTAGACGTTGCGCCAAGGGGTTGCGGTAGAGGTTGCGGTGGAGGTTGCGCGGCCTGGTAGCGGGCTTCCCCATCACCCCTGTTCAGGGCACCCGTGGAGCGTGGTCGTGGTGCTGACATCCCCCTCAGAGCACTCCACGACCGCCCCGGTCTGGAAGAAGAGGGTGGGAGGGCGCGGGTGGGACGCGGGGAGCGCTGAAGGAGCAACCGGGTATGGAGCATGTCCCTCCTTTAGCGGTTACATGACCAGCGTGCAGCTCCCTAACTTGATCGTCGGCACATGATCTAGGCATGTGCCGACGATCAAGGAAAGGCCAACCATGTTCGCACCCCGCGTCTCTCTCGTCGCTGCTGCGGTGTCTGTCCTTCTAGCTGGGGCTGGCGCAGCGGTCGCCGCTCCGGCGAAGGGCCCCATCGCGACACACGGACTCGCCGCGTCCTCCCTGGCGTTCAGCCGCTTCGACGACGGCAGCTTCGAGACGCCCACCGTCCCCCCGGCAACTTTTCAGACCTTCACGGCAGGGCAAACGATCGGCCCCTGGCAGGTCACCAGCGGGACGGCGGACCTGATCGGTGCGGGGTACTGGCAGGCGGCCGAAGGCGACCAGTCCCTGGACCTCAACGGAAACAACCCCGGATCGGTGTCCCAGACGTTCACCACCGTTCCGGGCACCCAGTACACCGTGACGTACGCGCTCGCCGGCAACTTCGGTGGTCCGCCGACCGTGAAGACGGGCCAAGTCCGCATCGACGGCCAGGACGTCCAGAACTTCTCCTTCGACGTCACCGGCAAGACCCGCACCAACATGGGCTACATCAACCGGCAGGTGACCTTCGTAGCCACCGGTACCTCCACGACGCTGTCCTTCGCCAGTACCACGCCCAACAGCGCCTGGGGGCCCGTCATCGACGACGTCACCGTCAAGCCCTGCCCGCCCTGCCCTACCTGCGGCTGACACGCGCTCACGCGGTCGCCGGGCACCCTCGACCGCCGAACCGCCGCCTGACCCGCGACGGTCGTTAATCGGCGGAAGAAGGAGCGGGAGCGGGCCGCGTAAATCGGGAGTTCGGTGGAACACCCTCGGGCGGTATTTCGTCCGGGGGTGTTTCGTGTTTACGGCTGGATTCCCGGGAGGCTGTCAACGGTGTTCCGGGCGACCGATCGAATTCGGGCCGGACGGCTGAGGGGCCGTCAGGACGTGCCCGTGCGCGGTGCCGTGGCTCCGGCGGGCGGGTGGCCGGCCTCCCGCACGGAGTGGCTCGGCGAGCCCTGCGGAGCGGTGCGCAACACGGCCAGGATCACGCCCACGATGGGTGTACACGCAGGTCACGACGCTGCGTAGCAGCCCGCGCGGCCCGCCGGCCCCGTCAAGGACTGGGACCTGCCCGGCATCCCGGCCGACTGCGCCCCCGGCCGCACGCCCGAGCTGCTCACCGACACCCAGGTGAACGCCCGCATCGACTACGGCCTCACCCAGGAATGGACACAGCGCCGAATCAGAGAATTCGCCGGACGATCCGCGACGGTTGTTAATCGGCGGAAGAAGGAGCGGGAGCGGGTGGCGTAAATTCGGGCCACTCCAAAGCACCCTCGGGCGGTATTTCGTCCGGGGGTGCTTTGTGTTTACGGCTGGTTTGTGTTTCGGGTGGACGGATTTCGCTCGGTGGGGGTCTGTTGCTGTTACTCCACTCCTGACGGAGCGTCAGGAGTGGTCCCGTCAGGAGCGGGACACAGGTAGCCGGTTGGCAGGGCGGCAGCATCTGTGCAGCTCAGATGGGGTGTACAGGGTGGGGAGAGGAGATGGGGCAGGAACGGGCGGGGGTGTACAGGGTGCTGACGCCCTCTCAGGGGGTGCGGTCTGAGCCCAGATTTCATCCAGGCTCGATTTTGACGCACAGTCGGAAGCGGAACCCGTACGCCGTGAGTGATCCCGTAGGGGTGGAGCCGATTCCGTCACGCTCCGTACCCGCACCCGAGGGAGACCGGCCTCCCTCCTGCAACCAGCCGCCCGCGCAGCGGGCCTCAACTCGGCTGCGGAGCAGCTGAGTTCGTGATCCCGCTTGCGGGATCACAGGGAGCCGCGGAGCGGGTCCCGTCACTCTGGGGCACGGAGTGCCCCAGCACCGGAGAGCGCGGAGCGCGAAACGGAACGCCGCGTAGCGGCGTCGCGTCG